>NZ_DEXB01000014.1:27693-41293 GCF_002366485.1 Hyphomonas sp. UBA3195 | reverse complement strand
TTCGACAGGACCGACAGGCGGTAGGGCAGGAATTCGCGCAGGCGAAGCAAAGAAACGTTTTCAATATCAGGCATGGTTTACTGATTCAGGGTTGCGTTCCGTCTGTCAAATAGTTACATATGAAACTAATAGTTTTGACCCCCCGGAATTACGACTGGAGCGCACCATGGCAGACCTGTTTGAAAATCCCGCCGGCCTCGACGGTTTCGAGTTCATCGAATTTTCCGCGCCTGAAAAAGGCCATCTGGAAGCGGTGTTCGAGCTGATCGGCTTCACAAAGATTGCCCGCCACCGGACCAAGGATGTCGAGCTGTGGCGGCAGGGCGGTATCAACCTCATCACCAATTACGAGCCCAAATCCGCTGCATGGTATTTCGCCCGTGAGCATGGCCCATCCGCCTGCGGCATGGGCTTTCGCGTGCGCGATGCCCGCAAGGCCTACCAGCATTTGCTGGCACAGGGCGCTGAGCCGGTAAATGTGAACACCGGCCCCAGCGAATTGCACATTCCAGGCATTCGCGGCATCGGCAATTCCATCATCTACCTGATCGACCGCTATGGCGACGATCTCGATATCTATGACATCGACTTTGAATACCTGCCGGGTGTGGACAAGAATCCTGTTGGCGCCGGCTTCAAGCTGATCGATCACCTGACGCACAATGTTTATGGTGGCCGGATGAAATATTGGGCAGATTTCTATGAGAAGCTCTTCAACTTCCAGGAAATCCGCTATTTTGACATCAAGGGCGAATATACCGGCCTGACCTCCAAGGCGCTGACGGCGCCGGACGGCAAGATCCGCATCCCGCTGAACGAGGAAGGCGAGGGCGGCAAGGGCCAGATCGAGGAATTCCTGCGCGAATACAATGGCGAAGGCATCCAGCATATCGCGCTGATCTGTGACGATCTCTATGCGTGCTATGACCGCCTGAAAGAACGTGGCGTGCCCTTCATGACCGCGCCGCCGGCCGCCTATTACGAGATGCTGGACGGGCGCCTGCCGGGCCATGGCGAAGACGTTGAGGGCCTGAAGGCCCGCGGCCTGTTGCTGGACGGCACGACCGAGGGCGGGGAGCCGCGCCTGTTGATGCAGATTTTTGCGCAGGCGCAGATTGGCCCGGTCTTCTTCGAGTTCATCCAGCGCAAGGGCGACTACAAGGACGGCTTCGGCGAGGGCAATTTCAAGGCCTTGTTCGAAAGCATGGAACGTGACCAGATTGAGCGAGGCGCGCTCAAGGTAGAGGAGGACGCGTAATGACGGCTCCCGCTCCCCTGAAAGGCGTTCACCATGTTGCCTATCGCTGCAAGGATGCGAAGGAGACGGTGGAGTTCTATCGCGATGCGCTGGGCATGGATTTCCAGCTGGCCATTGCCGAGGACAAGGTGCCGTCGACGGGCGCGCATGATCCGTACATGCACGTCTTCCTGGATGCCGGGAACGGCAATGTTCTGGCCTTCTTCGAACTACCGACCCAGCCGGACATGGACCGTGACCGGAATACGCCGCAATGGGTGCAGCATATCGCCTTCCGTGTCGGCTCCATGGATGAGTTGATGGCGACCAAGGCCCACCTCGAAGGCATGGGCCTCGACGTGCTCGGCCCGACGCATCACGGCATCTTCAAGTCGATCTATTTCTTTGATCCGAATGGCCACCGCATCGAACTGGCCGCCGACATCGGCACGCCGGACCAGTTGGCGCAGCTGAAAGAGGTTGCCCAGCCAATGATCGAGGAATGGAGTGCGACGAAGAAAGCGCCGAGGCATGCTGCTTGGTTGCATGAGAAGATCGCGGAGGAAAGCTGAACCATGAAACTCGCCACACTGAAGAATGGTGCCCGCGATGGCCGCCTTGTTGTCGTTTCGAAGGATCTGACTCGCTACACGGATGCGGCCGGCATCGCGCCAACGCTGCAGGCGGCGCTCGATAAATGGGATGTCTATGCCCCGAAACTGCAACAGCTGGCCGAGCAGGTGGAGCTTGGCTCTGTGCCGACCGCACGCTTCCACGAGCATGATTGTGAAAGCCCGCTGCCGCGTGCCTATCAGTGGGCGGACGGGTCGGCCTATATCAATCACGTCGAACTGGTGCGGAAGGCACGCGGCGCGGAAGTGCCGGAAAGCTTTTATGATGATCCGCTGATGTATCAGGGCGGCTCCGATGCCTTCCTGGGCCCGCGCGATGCAATTCCGCTGGGTGACATGGCATGGGGCTGTGACATGGAAGGGGAGATCGCCGTCATCACCGATGATGTGCCGATGGGTGCGAGCGAGGCCGACGCCGCCGGTCACATCAAGCTGGTCATGTTGTGCAATGACGTCTCGCTGCGTGGCCTGATCCCCGGAGAACTCGCCAAGGGGTTCGGTTTCTTCCAGTCCAAGCCGCCAAGCGCGTTCTCGCCGGTCGCGGTCACGCCGGACGAACTGGGCGAGGCGTGGCAGGGTAGCCTTGTCCATCTGCCGCTGCATGTGGACTATAATGGCCAACCATTCGGCCGCGCCGAGGCCGCCGAAGACGCCACGTTCAGCCTTGCACGGCTCGTTTCCCACGCGGCCAAGACGCGGCCCCTGTCAGCAGGCACGGTGATCGGCTCTGGCACGGTCTCCAACAAGGGCGCCGATGGTGGCCCCGGAAAACCTGTCAGCGAGGGTGGTCTCGGCTATTCCTGCATCGCCGAAATCCGCATGATCGAGAAGATTGCGACCGGCGAATTCAAGACCCCCTTCATGTCACCGGGCGACGTTGTGCGGATGGAAATGCTCGACAAATCCGGGCATTCGATATTTGGGGCAATTGAACAAACGGTCGAGCAGGTCTAGAACCCCTGCTGCACCGCAGCATTACCCAAGGGGAGGCCCGCACTTCATGGCGAGCAAGATATACAAGACGGCCGCAGACGCGCTGGATGGCGTGCTGTTCGACGGCATGACGATTGCCGCAGGCGGATTCGGCCTTTGCGGCATTCCGGAACTGTCCATCGCGGCGATCCGCGAGGCCGGCACCAAGGACCTCACCGTCTATTCCAACAATGCGGGCGTTGATGAGTTTGGGCTCGGCGTGTTGCTACAGACCAAGCAGGTCAAGAAGATGTGCTCGTCCTATGTCGGCGAGAATGCAGAATTCATGCGGCAATACCTCTCCGGCGAGTTGGAGCTGGAATTCAACCCGCAAGGCACGCTGGCCGAGCGCATGCGCGCTGGCGGCGCAGGCATTCCGGGCTTCTACACCAAGACGGGCGTCGGCACGCTGGTGGCCGAAGGCAAGGAAGAGAAGGTCTTCAATGGCGAGACCTATATCCTGGAAGAGGGGATCTTCGCAGACCTGGCCATCGTGAAAGCCTGGAAGGCCGACACGACGGGCAATGCGATCTTCCGCAAGACGGCCCGCAACTTCAATTTGCCCGCCGCGACATGTGGCAAGATCTGCGTCATGGAAGTGGAAGAGATCGTCGAGCCCGGCGAACTGGACCCCGACGCGATCCACCTGCCGGGCATTTATGTGCACCGTCTTGTGCAGGGCGAATTCGAAAAGCGGATTGAACAGCGGACTGTCCGCAAGAAGGAGAGTGCCTGATGCCTTGGGATCGTAACCAGATGGCGGCGCGGGCCGCGCAGGAACTTGAAGACGGCATGTATGTGAACCTCGGCATCGGCATTCCGACGCTGGTGGCGAACCATATTCCGGACGGCGTCAACGTCACGCTGCAATCGGAAAACGGCATGCTGGGCATGGGACCGTTTCCCTATGAGGGCGAAGAAGACGCGGACCTGATCAATGCTGGCAAGCAGACGATTACCGAGCTTCCCCAGACAGCCTACTTCGACAGCGCTACCAGCTTCGGCATGATCCGGGGTGGCAAGATCGCCATGGCGATCCTGGGCGCGATGGAAGTGGCTGAGAATGGCGACCTGGCGAACTGGATGATCCCCGGCAAGCTGGTCAAGGGCATGGGCGGTGCGATGGACCTTGTGGCTGGTGTCGGTCGTGTCGTGGTGATCTCCGATCATGCGAACAAGCGCGGCGAGTCCAAGATCCTGAAGGAATGCACGCTGCCCCTGACCGGCCTGAAAGTGGTCGACCGGATCATCACCGATCTTTGCGTGATGGACGTGGTCGAGGGCGGCCTGAAAATCGTCGAACTCGCGCCGGACGTAACGCTGGACGAGCTGAAGTCGAAAACCGAAGCCACACTGGTCGACTAATCACAATGAACTGCCAGTCGGCGCGCGCCTAGAGTGCGTCGCCTGACAGTTTGGGCACGATGCGATAGCGCGCCATCACGAAGCAATAGACCGCGAAGCCTGCAAGGCCAGCCCCTGCGAGCGCGAGCAGGATGCGTCCGAACGTCTGTGTCTCCAGAATGCGCAGTGCTTCGCCAAGGCCGGCGGCATGTTCCGGGTTGGCGGTTATGCCAGCGGTGAGGATCAGACCACCAACAATCAGCAGGACGAAGCCATGTGCGGCAAGACCGAAGCGGACGACGGGCTCGAGCTTCTCCGCCATTTCCTTGCGGACGATATCTTTGCGGTGGGCCGCCTTCCACGATTTCACAAAAAGGTAGATGGCAACGCTTAGCGTCGTGATTCCAGCAGCGATAACGACCAGTCGACCTGCCGGGTGCTGCATCAGGGATGCGCTCCAATTCTCGGCGGAGGAATCGTTGCCGCTCGCCTGCGCGCCCTTCATCAGGATGAGGATGGCCGAGACGCCGAGGGCAGCATGGGTCAGGCCTGACATGATCTGACCTGCGCGATTGGCGTAGCCTTCGGCATCATCGCCTTCATTTTCGAGGTCCATGATGCCGTCCACCAGTCGCCAGAGTGTGTAGGCGAAAAGGCCGGCGGCCGTAATGGCCAGCAGCACGGCACCAAAAGGCTGGCGGATCAGGAAGTTCAGCGCGCCGGAGGTGCCTTCGGCCTCGCCGCCATTCAGGGCTGCAAAAAAAGCGAGCCCGCCTACGATCAGGTAAACCATGCCTCGCGCCCCATATCCGGCCCGCATGAGCCATTCGAGGGCGGTATTGGCGTGGTGGGTCATCAGGGGCCTTTCTGTATCTGAGGAGTAAAGCCCCGACGCGACAATCGGTTCCGTACGTGGCGGTTGCCGTGGCATCCACAACTGCATAGGGTCCGGCGCGACTTCCCAGAACAAACGGATTTCCAATATGTCCCAATTCTCGACCCTGACACCCATGCCGGCGGATGCACTTCTCGGCCTGATGACGGCTTATCGCGAAGATCCACGCGATGAAAAATTCGACCTGGGTGTCGGCGTCTACAAGAATGACAAGGGCGAAACCCCGGTGATGTCGGCCGTGGCCAAAGCCGAGGCGCTGATCCTGAAATCCCAGACCACAAAGGTATATGAAGGGCCGCGCGGCAATACCGACTATTGCGTCGCTATCGAAGGCTTCGTGTTCGGGGAAGGGGCGGCCGCTACCCAAGAAGGGCGTACGCTGTCGTTCACCGCACCGGGCGGATGTGGCGCACTGTTCCTTGGCACCGGCCTTATGAGCCGGATGGGCGTCAAGACGGTCTGGGTGTCGAACCCGACCTGGCCCAACCATCCGAACGTCGTGCGCTTCATGGGACTGGACGTTGCCGAGTATCCTTATGCTGATCCGGAGACGGGTGAGCTTGATCTTGCTGCCATGCTGGCGGGCATCGAAAAGGCCGAACGCGGGGATGGCATCATCATCCAGGGACCTTGCCACAACCCAACCGGCATCGACCTGACCATCGAGGACTGGAAAAAAGTCGGAGCGCTAGTGAAAAGCAAGGGCCTGATCGCGATGCTGGACGTTGCCTATCACGGCTTTGCGAAGGGGCTGGACGAAGACGTCAAAGGCGTGCGCGCGTTCATCGAGGCAGCGGGCGAAGCGCTGGTCTCCTATTCCTGCTCAAAGAATTTCGGCCTGTACCGCGAGCGCGCAGGCTGTTTCCTTGCCGTGGGCGAGTCGGCTGAGGGCATCGCGGCGGCGGCCACCCATGTCGCGGCGCTGGCGCGAGCGAGCTATTCCATGCCGCCTGCGCATGGTGCTGCCATTGTCGCCACCATCCTGAACAATGCAGACCTACGCGCCGAATGGGAGGCCGAACTGACGCAGATGCGTGAACGGATGATCTCGCTGCGCAAGGCGCTTGCCGAGGCGCTGGTCGAGAAGACCGGTTCCAACCGGCTTGCCGCCGTGGCCAACCAGAATGGCATGTTCAGCCAGCTGCCGCTGTCGAAGGACGGCATCACCGCGATGCGTGAAAAGAGTGGTCTTTACATGCCAAATTCGGGACGCATCAATATCGCCGGATTGAACCTGAAGGATATTCCGGCTGTGGCAGATATCATCGCCAAGGAAGCCTAGATTTCAAGGCCGGGCGCCGCCATCTCGGTCAGCTCACTTATCATTTCGGGCGGCGCTGGGATGGCCTTGCGCGCGTCGAGATCCAGCGTGATAGCGGTCGCCTGCATGGTGGCCCAAGGCGTACCTTTGGCCGGATCCATCATCCAGTGAATCAGATTGTGCGTCTTTCCAGAGGCGCCGCCAAATGAGGTGTAGAGCTCATACAAATCTCCGGCGACGGGCATCGCATGGTAGCGGAGCCTGTATTCCAATACTGCAGCACCCATGCGCAGATCGCCTGCCGTGTCGGCCACTCGCTTGCGCCAATTGTAGAGAATGTTTGGCACTGAATCCGAGGTGCGCCCGATCATCCAATAGGGCTGCATGCGCCCATGCACGTCGAGATGTTGGGGCGGAATGGCGCCGCGTCCGGCGAGGGGAGCGCCGACCTTCTTTACCCGGTCGAGCGTGATGTCTGACAGCGGCAGGCCGGGCGCCGACATGTCGATGGAGCGTGGCGCGGATTCCTCGGGCGCGGTGTCTGTGAAATTCGGGAAGGCTGCGCGGGTTCGAGAACTCCACGGGAAAGGTTTGCGCATGGTCGTGTCGACATGTAACACGCGCGTGCGCATGGCGGCGGCGAGCGATCCGTCTGCGTGGCGTAGTTCCTGATAGATCAGGGCGCTGTCTTCGTCCGTTTCCAGCACGCAACCATTCATGGTGAGCGGCCGGCCGGGCAAAACTTCGCGTACGAAGCGGATATGCTGATCGACCGGAATGATCGTCGATGGCGACGACGCCTTGAAAGCGTGTGGCATGCCGAGGTCCGGCGCAAAGGCGGCGAGGCCTTCCAATTGCTTCTCGACATAGACGCGCACATTCATGTGCCCCATCTCGTCGCAATCCCACTGATTGCAGCTCCCCCTCCACAATGTGATCATGCGGCGCAGTCCCGGCATTTGCCGCGCACTTCCACGACAGCACGGCTCATCTGGAAGCCTGCGGCGGTTGTTTCAGCTTCGAGCGCTTCATTCGTTGCTGTTGCGTGCAATTCCTCTGCGCCATGGCAGGTGTCGCAGATGAGGAACACCGCAGAGTGATTGTGGCTGGCATGGCCGCAAGCGACATAGGCGTTCAGGCTTTCGATCTTGTGGGCGAGGCCGGTTTCCTGGAGGAAATCGAGCGCGCGATAGATGGTAGGGGGCTTGGCAGAGCCTTCGCCGTCGAGATTGGCCAGCAAATCATACGCCTTGGCGGGCGCTGTGCTCTCAAGCAGGAGGCGCAATACCTTGCGGCGAATGCGCGTCATCCGCTGTCCGCGCCGCATGACGAGGGTTTCCGCCTCATTGAGGAAAGCATCCACGTCCTGGGGGCTGCACGGGGTGTTTGCGTGAATGTGACTATGTGATTGGGCCATGCCTGCAATGTCGTGCGTTTCGGCCGGAATGTGAAGGCCCCTGTCCCCAGCTTTACAGGACAAGCCCCCTAGACGGAGTCCGCAAATCAGCTGAGATTCTCCGATAAGGCGAACAATAAGGGTAGAGAAATGGCACTGTCTGAGCGCGAAGGTCTGGAATTGTGGCGGCGTGCCGTAACAGCGTCTGTGCGTTCGGACGCGCCCGATTTGACCGCGCGCCAGCAGGCCATTCTGATGACGATCGCGCTGACACCTGGACCCCATACGGTACGCGGCCTGGCCGAGCACCTGAATATCGCCAAGCCAGCGGTCACGCGGGCATTGGATGCGCTCGCCCGGCTCGATTTCATCCGCCGGATCAAGGACGACACGGATCTGCGCAATATCTTCATCGAGCGCACACCAGCCGGTATGGCATATCTGCGGACATTCTCCGGCCTTGTTCTTGCCGCAGCTTCTGGCAAGGATGATAGCCAATTGGCGCCCAAGCGCAGCGGGAAGACCAACGCCGCCGCCTGAAGCGCCCGAATACGGGAACAGGCATGCCAACATTTTACGACAAGAGACTTCAGCGACCCGTTGGCGAGGCCTTTGCCTATCAGGTGACCGCCGGTGTGGCGGCTGTACGCGAGACACCGGCGCCTGATGGTCGCCTCGCTACGCAGGCCCTGCATGGCGAGATTGTGGACGTGCTCAGAGAGCAGGGCGAGTTCGGCCTGGTGCAGTGTCGCCGTGACCGGTATTGCGGTTGGGTAACCATGGAGGCGCTATCTGCGCCGCTACTACAGCCAACGCATAAGGTTTCGTCATCCAAGACACATTGTTACAGCGAACCTGATCTCAAATCTGCCCCGCGCTTCCTGTTGAGCCATGGCGCGCGTTTGTCGGTCAGCGGGCGGGAAGGTGACTGGCTTTATTCGGATCGTGGCGGTTGGGTGCACACGCGTCATGTCGTTCCGATGGAGTTTCTGGAAGATGACCCGGTTGTGGTGGCGGAGCGTTTTCTCGGCACGCCATATCTGTGGGGCGGACGGGAGAGCCTCGGGCTCGATTGCACCGGGCTGACCCAGCAGGCCTTCGAGGCGGTGGGTGTGATACTGCCGCGCGACAGTGACATGCAGTTTGCCTGGACCGGAGATGACATTCCGGACTGGCGCGCGCCGAACGCTTTGCGCCGAGGCGATCTCGTCTTCTGGAAAGGGCATGTCGGCATCATGACCGATGCCGACCATTTGCTGCATGCGAATGCGTGGCACATGGCTGTGGCGGTCGAACCGCTGGAGTCTGCCATTACAAGGATCGCAAACTATTACGCCGAGCCCATAGGGGCCCGGCGCATAGATATTTCGTCGAAACGGGGGCGCACCCCCGACTGGCTAAGTGTAAGCGCCTAGTTATCGTCCGTGGCTTCGGTCACGGCCTCTTCAGCTTCGCCTGCAGCGTCTTCAACTGCTTCGACGGCTTCTGCCGGAACGGTTACGGTCTCACCGGTGCCACCATCATCCCGGCCGGTCGCATCAACTGAATCGATGGTTTTGACTTCGCCGGTGGCCAGGGTCGGGTTTTCCATGTCGTCCACGCCATCGGCTGGAAGGGTTGCTTCGACGGCGTCGCCTTCGGCAGCTTCCGCACCCTCTTCGCCCTCGGCGCCTTCTTCAGCAGAAGCAGCGAGTGGTTCCGGGAAGGCCGGTGGGTTGGTGGTATTTGCTGCGAGATAGGCGATCACGTTTACACGATCATCATCGCGGCGCAGTCCAGCAAAGGACATGGTCGTGCCGCGTGCGTAGGAAGACGGGTTGTAGAGCCAGTCATTCAGGTTTGCGTAGTTCCAATCACCGTCCATGCCCTCAAGCACGGCAGAATAGGCAAATCCGGCATGGGCAGCCTTGTCGGCGCCGACCACGTTGTAGAGGTTCGGGCCGGTGCCGTTCGCGCCGCCCTGATCAATCGTGTGGCACGTGGCGCACTTGCCTTTGAAAGTGCGCTCGCCACGAGCGATATCTGCGCTGGCCAGCAAAAGGCCGAGGTCGAAGACTTCTTCGGCTTCGCCGCCGGTGCCACCTGCGTCAGCAACTTCGACGCAGTAGGCGAATTTCTCGCACATCTGTTCCGTCATGGAGGCCGCTTCAGCGTGCTCGTCGCCATGATGGGCGCCTTCGCTTCCACCGCTGAACACGATGCCGGATAGTGTCTGCAGGGCGAAGACTCCGAGGGCTGTAGCGAGCAGCGCACCGAAAATCTTGTTGAGACCGAGTTCTCCCATGGAGGCATTCCTTCGAATCTGTCTGGTCATACGTCTTGGCGCGCGCCTTTTGGCACGCTAACGGAGTGCAGACAATATAAAGGCTGTGCGTTATAGGGCTTCCCCCTTTCGTCGCGGCGATCCGACGCACATGATTCCACGAAAAAGGGGACATCAAACCCATGACCGGCAAAATCGCGTATCAGGGTGAACCTGGCGCAAACTCTCATATCGCCTGCAATGAAGCGTATCCCGCCCTTGAGCCGATGCCGTGCCGCACGTTTGAGGACTGTTTCGCGGCTGTGGAGCGGGGAGATGCCGATTTGGCCATGATTCCCGTGGAAAACACGATTGCCGGCCGGGTGGGGGACATTCACTATCTGTTGCCGAACACCGAGCTTCAGATCGTTGCTGAGTATTATCTGCCGATTCGGTTTCAGTTGATGGCGCTGGCGGGCACGCGCCTGGCAGATATAAAAAAAGCGCGCTCTCATATCATGGGCCTCGGACAATGCCGCAATTTCCTGCGTGCGCACGGCATTGATTCGGTCACAGCGGCGGACACGGCAGGCGCGGCACGCGAAGTGGCCGAACTCGGCGATCCATCCGTGGCGGCAATTGCGCCGCGATTGGCTGCGGAGGTCTATGGTCTGGAAATCCTCGCTGAAGACATCGAAGACGCCGCCCACAATACGACGCGGTTCATCATCATGTCGAAGGACCATTCAGACGTTGAAGCCAAGGATGGCCCCGCCAAAACGGCGTTCATGTTCGAGGTGCGCAACATTCCTGCGGCGCTCTACAAGGTGATGGGCGGATTCGCGACCAATGGCATCAACATGACCAAGCTGGAAAGCTATATGGTCGGCGGGTCGTTCACTGCAACGCTCTTTTATGCCGAAATTGACGGTCACCCGGATGAACGACACGTTCAGCTGGCCTTGGAAGAGCTGGGCTTTTTCTCGCAATCCCTGAAAATTCTCGGCGTGTTCCCAAGCACTGAACACGCGCCGGACTAGCAGTGAGACATCGCCTCTTTCAGAGCTTCGGTCACATGGTCGGCAAAGAGCTTTGTCTTTCCGCGTAGGCGGCCGGCGGTCCAGACGCAATTCACGGGCAGGCTCTCCATTTCCCAGTCGGGAAGGATGCGGACCAGTTGACCATCTGATACGCAGCCTGAAACCAGCCAGTTCGGCGCCATGAGGATACCGAGTCCGGCAAGTCCGGCCTGGACGAGATTATCGCCACCAGACGCTGCGAATGGGCCGTCCACCCTCACAGTTATCTTCTCGTCGCCGCGTGTCAGAGTCCAGTCAGAGTAGAGCCCTTTCCTGAACAGGACGGCATCATGGTGTTCCAGGTCTGTCGGGGTTTGCGGCGTGCCCTTCCGCGCGAGGTATTCGGGCGCTGCCCAGAGCGTACGTGGAGAATCTGCGAGCTTCCGAGTCATCAGCCGGGAATCGCTGAGATGGCCAAAGCGGAATGCCAAGTCGATGGCTTCCTCGACAAGGTCGGTCAGCGCGTCATCCGAAATCACATCGAACCGAATGCGTGGATATTTCTCCAGGAAGGGTGGAATGGCCGGGACAATGATCCTCCGGGCGAAGGAATTCGAGCACGATATGCGTAGCAGGCCGACCGGCTCATGTTGCAGGCCGCGCGCTTCAGCCTCCGCAGATTCATAATCCGCGATCAGGTCGACTGCGCGTCGGTAGAAACGTTCGCCAGCTTCGGTAAGGCTGAGCGCACGTGTTGTCCGCTGGAAGAGCGTAACGTCTAGTTGGGCTTCGAGATCCTGAATGCGGCGGGACACGGTGGGCTGGCCCACTCCGAGCGCCGCGGCGGCCTTGGAGAAGTTGCCCGCTTCAGCCACGCGAACGAACAGGCGCATTGCGTCGATACGGTCCATCTGACCCCTCCCTGCATGTCGAACGCTAATTTAGGGACGATAAACGCGTTTCGCGAGTGCGAAACAGCAATTCACGAAATTTAGCCTTTCGGCTCACACAAAAGTGGGTGGGGCTCACACGTCCTTGTTTTGAGGGCGAGCGAATTTCGTGAGACAAGCCTGCGCAAGGGAGGACGTAAAACATGCTGTCACACGTCAAGAAATATGCCCCAGTAGCCTATGCGCTGATCGCCGCCGCAGTCTTTTTGGACAGTTTGCGGTTCAAGTTTACCGATGCGCCCGAAACGCAGGTGATTTTCGGAAAGCTTGATGCGTGGGCTGCCGGCTTCGGGGCGGGGGGATTGTTCGATCAGACCGGCCTGTTCAGCCAGTACGTCATCGGATCAGCTGAGTTGGTCGCCTCAACACTATTGCTCATAGGCCTTGTTTCAGCCCTGCGCCGGTTGCAGACACTGGGCGCATTGATCGCGACCGCTGTCATGACCGGAGCGGTAAGTTTCCATCTGTTCACGCCGCTGGGCATTGATCCGAACAATGATGGAGGCGGTCTTTTCGCGATGGCGGTTGCGGTTTGGCTAGCGTCGATTGCGTATCTCTTGTTTCATCGGAGTACGCTCCTTTCCATTCTCACCGGAGTAGGCCGTGCCATCCTGCCTGGACATACGCGCACTGTGGTGGACCGTACCTCTGCACCTGCTAAACTGGCGTCAGTCCAATCCTGAACCCAACCGGAGTTTTCGAAATGAAGCTACGTTCGATGATTTTTGCCGCTGGGCTTGCTGGACTGCCCATTGTGGCGGTCGCACCGATCGCGCATGCGGAGCCACCAATCTATACGGGCGTGTTCTCTGACACGGCCTTGCAGGGGTATGACCCTGTCGCCTATTTCACATCGGGAGCGCCGGTGAAGGGCGATGATGCGTTCACGGCTGACTATATGGGCGCAAAGTTCAAATTCGCTTCTGCGGTCAATCGTGACGCCTTCATAGAAGCCCCGGAAAAATATGCGCCTCAATATGGCGGCTATTGCGCTTGGGCGATGGCGGACGGCAAGCATGCAAAGGGCGATGCGAGATACTGGAAGATCGTCGATGGAAAGCTCTATCTCAATTACAACAAGAGCATCCAGAAGAAGTGGGATTCGGACGTTCCAGCATTCATCGATCGCGCGGATACAGCCTGGGCCAGCATTAATGACTAGGGCAAGCGGCCCAATTGGTTAAAGGGCGTTTTCAGAAAATTGGAGTGCATCTTTCTCCGGTGCGTCCTGCAAAAGCGTGTTGAATCAACTGTTTCGTCCGGCCAGGCGTTCCGGTGCTGCACAAGTCGAAAAATTCCCCGCGTAAACGGCGGGCAAAAAGAATCGCCACAATGGGCGGGTATGATTGGCAGAGGATCAAGCGGGTACCCCATCCGCGAAGATCAGTCCGGTCTGAACGGGCCAGAGGGCACTCGATGCCGTTTGCCACTGACCTGTCAGAGTCCCCCGCGTCCTATGGGCGTGGGGGTTTTCGGTCCGGCCCCCAATATCGGCACAAAAAAACGGGCGGGAGGCCCGCCCGTTTCCGACAAGCATGTCCGCAAGCTTACTTCTTCTTTGCGGCCGGCTTCTTTGCAGCAGGTTTCTTTGCAGCGGGCTTGGTGGCCTTTGCTGCAGGCTTCTTCGCCGATGCGGCCGCTTTCGGAGCGGC
>NZ_DEXB01000014.1:0-27432 GCF_002366485.1 Hyphomonas sp. UBA3195 | reverse complement strand
CGGGTCTCCTGTAAATGGCAACATTCAGCCTAGAATGATTCGAGCAAAATCAACTCCATTTTTGCGTAACTCCGCAAAGGGATAGTCTGAGGTCAGACCGCCCGATCAGCCCCGTTCGGCCCACACTTTCAACAGATGGTGCGCGATGGCCATGGGCGGGGGGCAGAAGAAGCGGTCGTGCGTGCCAGCCAGCATGCGTTTGACATCGTCGCGCGTAAGCCACTCAGCCGATTCCAACTCGTCGGTGTCGACCGTGATTTCGTCTGTCTGAGCTTCCAGGATCAGGCCGACCATCAGCGAAGACGGGAAGGGCCAGGGCTGACAAGCGATGTATTCGGCGCTGGCGGGGTCGCAGACAATGCCGGCTTCCTCTTCCAGTTCGCGTGCGGCGGCTTGCTCGATTGTTTCGCCTGGCTCGTAGAAGCCTGCGAGGGAGGAGACAAATCCGGCAGGCCAATTTGCTTGTCGGCCAACAAGGCATTTGTCGCCCTTGACCGCGAGCATGATGGCCACGGGGTCCGTGCGCGGAAAATGTTCGGTTCCGCACGCGGGGCATTCGCGTTTCCAGCCTGCTTCGACAATCGCGGTACCTGCGCCGCACTTTGCGCAGAAGCCATGCGAGGCGTGCCAAAGGAAGATGCTGCGTGCGGTCGAGGAGCAATTGGCTTCCAGCGCGCTCATGCGCCCGGCCGCCGCGCGAAACTCTATGAACTCGCCGACGCCAGCGATGAGAGAGGTTTCAAGATCAAATTTGGGCGGCAGATTAACCGCGAAGACGGGTGCGCCGCTCGTATCCTGACCGAGGAAAATGCGGGGAGAACCCGGCGAGACTTTCTCGATTTCCGGCCCCATCCAGACAAGGCCGCCATCTGTCGCAGCGAATGGATCACCATTGCGCAGCATCAGGACCAGCACATCGTCGCGCGCAAAAGCTGCATCCAGCCAGGCATCGTCCTTGCGGTGATGCGCGGCACGATCAATCGGCTTGGCAGCAAGCGGCATGTCATTGGAATTGGTCATGTGGCGATCCTCACTTTGCCCGGCTGACTTGCCGCCTGAAGGCGGGTTTGTAAATGAGGTTCGCCGCGGCAGGGGCCTGCCTGACAACAAAGCATAGCCAATCGCGGCGGGCACGTGTATGTGCGCGGCAAATCAGCCTCCCTCCCGAAAGCATACCCTCCATGTCCACGCCTATCGAGAAAATGCGCAACATCGCGATCATTGCCCACGTTGACCACGGCAAGACCACGCTCGTCGATGAATTGCTGAAACAATCCGGCACGTTCCGCGAGAACGAAAAGACCGCCGAACGGATGATGGATTCCAACGATCTGGAGAAAGAGCGGGGCATTACCATTCTCGCCAAGACGACGTCGGTGGAATGGAAAGACTATCGCATCAACATCGTCGATACGCCCGGACACGCCGATTTCGGTGGTGAAGTGGAGCGTATCCTTCAGATGGTGGATGGCGCCATCGTGCTGGTCGATGCGGCTGAGGGCCCAATGCCACAGACCAAATTCGTCGTTTCCAAGGCCCTGAAAGTCGGCCTTCGCCCGATTGTGGCCGTGAACAAGATCGACAAGCCTGAGCGTCGGCCCGATGAAGTGATCAACGAAGTGTTTGACCTCTTTGCCAATCTCGACGCCTCAGACGACCAGCTCGACTTTCCGATCCTCTACGGCTCGGCCAAGCAGGGCTGGATGAATACCGAATATGAGAACCAGACCGAAAACATGGATTCCCTGTTCCAGATGGTTGTTGATCATGTGCCCGTACCAAAAGTGGAAGAGGGACCGTTCCGCTTCCTCGCCACAACGATTTCTTCCGATCCGTTTCTCGGCCGCATCCTGACGGGCCGCGTCTCGTCCGGCACGATCAAACCGAACCAGTCCATCAAGGTGCTGAACCGTGACGGCGAACTGGTCGAGCAGACCCGCGTCTCCAAAGTGCTGGCGTTCCGCGGCCTGGACCGCGTGCCGGTCGACGAAGCCCAGGCTGGCGATATTGTGTCCCTTGCGGGTACGACGAAGGCAAACGTAGCCGACACATTCTGTGATCCTTCCGTCAGCGAGCCGATCGAAGCGCAACCGATCGATCCGCCAACCATCTCCATGACATTCCGCGTCAATGATTCTCCGCTGGCCGGTACCGAAGGTACGAAAGTCACCAGCCGGATGATCTGGGACCGCCTGCTGAAAGAGGCCGAAGGCAATGTCGCCCTCAAGGTCGAGCGTGCCACCGACGCCGAGGCGTTCACCGTCTCCGGGCGCGGCGAGCTCCAACTGGCCGTCTTGATCGAAACGATGCGCCGCGAAGGCTTTGAACTGGGCGTCTCACGTCCGCAAGTCGTGATGCAGGAAGGCCCGAACGGCGAGAAGCTTGAGCCAATCGAGGAAGTCGTCATCGATGTGGATGACGAGCATTCCGGCGTGGTCGTGCAGAAACTGTCCGAGCGCAAGGCCGACATGCTGGACATGCGCCCGTCGGGTGTCGGTCGTACGCGCATGATTTTCCATGCGCCGACACGCGGCCTGATCGGTTATCAGGGTGAGTTGCTGTCCGACACGCGCGGCACCGCGATCATGAACCGCGTCTTCCACGAATACGCCCCGCACAAGGGCAAGATCCAGGGGCGCCATACGGGCGTTCTGATCGCCATGGAGCAGGGTGAAGCAGTCGCCTTCGCGCTTTGGAACCTGGAAGATCGAGGTCCGATGATGATCCATCCGGGCAACAAGGTGTATGGCGGGATGATTGTTGGCGAGCACAATCGCGACAATGATCTCGAAGTGAACGTGCTGAAGGGCAAGAAGCTGTCCAACGTCCGCGCGTCCGGTACTGATGAGGCTGTGCGTTTGACGCCGCCACTGCAGATGACGCTGGAAAAGTCGCTGGCTTATATCGCCGATGACGAACTGGTTGAGGTCACACCGGAGAACATCCGGCTGCGCAAGGTCTATCTTGACCCGCATGAGCGCAAGCGCGCGGCCAAGAAGGGCGACTAAGTCAGATTGCTGATGCGGGCCGGGAACCGGTCTGCAATGGCCACGTTGTGTCTTCAGATGTTTTAGAAGCACTGGAGCGCGCAATGTCGTCTTTCGGAATTTACCTGATCGGTTTCCTGGTCCTCGTATCAGGGCTTGCCTATGCAGCCTTTCTGCTTGGTGCCCCGCCGGTCTGGATCGGCACTGGTGCCATCGTGCTGATTGGCTTCGGTATCATTACCGGCGTTGCCAAGACACGTCGTCGGGATGAGACCGCGACAAGCGAGTAGGAGCCAATCCTATACGACAGTCGGCCGCATGGTCGCCGCCTTGCCCTGCACCGATTTTGGCGGAAGCTTTGACAGGTGAAACGCCTTGCGCAGCCATGTATTTGTCGGCGTCTCGAAATAGCGGAAGCTGAGATAGGCAAGAAACGAAGTGAGCGGCAGCACGGTTGCGAACAAGAGAATGGTTGCGACCCAGTCATTGCTGGTGAGGCGGAACAGCGTGACCCCGAATGCTGTCATCAGCAAGGGGTGGATCAGGAAGATTCCATAGCTGATCTTGCCGCCCATCGACAGGAAGTCATTATTCAGCGGTTTGCGGAACAGATCTTGTCCGGCGCAGGCAAACACGACGAGCGCGCTGGAGACAGCATAGACACCCATCCGTCCCCAAGATGGCAAAGTGGTGTTCATGGCGATGGCAAAGCCCGCGATGCCGATCAGGCCAATGGGCCACATCGACGTGCGCTTCACAAATTCCTGAACGGCCTTCTGTCGCAAAGCGAGCCCCATGATGCAGCCCATGGCGAATTCCAGGAGGATCGGGTTTCCGTAGAATTCGCGATAGGGACCTGCGGGCAATAGCTGCGCTCCCGCAATCACGCCAATGGTCATGAGGATGGCAGCGGGAACTTGCACGCGCTCCGGCACGAATAGCGACAGTGAGAAAAGCAAGTAGAACAGCATGATATAGCCAAGCGTCCAGCCCACGAACAGGATCGGCTGGATATCGCCACCAAGATCATAGTGTGGAAGGAACAGATAGCTGCTCACGATAGA
This sequence comes from Hyphomonas sp. UBA3195, assembly GCF_002366485.1. Classification (NCBI taxonomy): domain Bacteria; kingdom Pseudomonadati; phylum Pseudomonadota; class Alphaproteobacteria; order Hyphomonadales; family Hyphomonadaceae; genus Hyphomonas; species Hyphomonas sp. UBA3195. The sequence goes on along the minus strand of NZ_DEXB01000014.1, from coordinate 23,381 downwards.
GGACAGGGACGTATCAGCCTCGTGGAAGAGCCACGGGCGCGCCAAGGCGAGGAGCAGGGTCAATGTTGTTGCCGCCCAGTAGAGGGGCACAATTCGCACGGTGCGCTTCATCATAAAGTTCAGGGGCGTGTCATCGGGGCGCGTGATGTAGACCAGAATAAAGCCACTGATCGCAAGGAACAGGTGAAATCCAGGCGCTGCAGAAAAGGTCAGGTGCACAGTGTCCGAATGAGAATGCACGAACGCCCGTATATGGAAGATCGCAATAGCGTAGCAGGACAATGTCCTGAGCAAATTGATACTGTGCAGCATGTCCAGGCCCCCTGACCTGCTTTCGTCCCGTTAGACACGCGAGGCAATGCAAAAGGGGTGCCATCGGACTTCCCGCACGGTCGGTCGGGGCGGGAAGTCGCAAATTTCTCTCAATTTGAAGGGGTTATAGCACCAGAATACCGTTCACGATTTAACGTGAACGGTATTCCGGTTCGGGACTATTTTCCCTCCGAATCCTCATCGATTTTGGCCGGATCATATTTGGCGAACCACCCCATGATATTGTCGGTTTTTGCAATCAGGCGGCTCGGTCGACCTGCAATATAGTGCGAGGACCCGGGCACGCGGATGAGCGCGGTGTCTACGTCATTCATCTTGAGGGCGGTGTAGAACTGCTCTGCTTCCCAGGTCGGGGTTCGCCAGTCTTCTTCGCCAACCATGACCAGAGTCGGCGTGACGACTTGATCGACATACGAGATTGGAGAAAGCTTCAGGAAGGCGTCCGGATTGGACCACGGATCTTCACGTATCCAGTGACGCCGGACAAATTGTGCGATGTCGCCGGCAAGCGCCATCGTCATCCAGTTGATCACCGGTTTGATGGAGGCAGCCGCAGCAAACCGGTCCGTCTTGGTGACGATCCACGCCGTCAGGATGCCGCCTCCAGAACCACCGGTTACAAACAGACGATCAGGATCAGCATATTTACGTGCGACGAGTTCGTCGACCACGCTCATGAGGTCATCATAGTCATAACCCGGATAGGCTTGGTCGATGGCCTGGGCGAATTCTTCTCCGTATCCGGTCGACCCGCGTGGGTTCACATAGACGGTGACATATCCCTCGGCAGCATAGCGCTGAATCTCGCTGGCGAAGAAGGGGCCGTACATGGAGAACGGTCCGCCATGGATTTCGAGGATAAGCGGGAAGCTGCCATCCGCCGTGAAATTCGGGGGCAGGGCAACCCAGGCCTCGATCTCGAGGCCGTCATGGCTGGACGCAACTTTCAGTTCTTCAATGGGTGCCATGTCGAGATAAGGCAGCACATCGGAATTCAATTCCGTCAGGATGCGTCCATTCTTTCCATCCGACCGGATCGTGGCGACTTCAGCGGGCCGATCTGTAAATCCTGCTGTATAAGCAATCTGTTCGCGCCGACCCGATTTTGCCACCGAAAAACTGCCACCTGCATAGGGGCGGCCGATGGATGTGCCGCCGATCCCCGTGACCACCTGGGTAAGGCGACCCTGAAGATCCAGCTCGTTCAGCGTAAGGACGCCATGGTCCTCAAACAGCATGAAGAGGCTTTTGCCATCCGGTGCCCATTCGATCTGGCCAGGCGATCCGGGAAAGCCTGACAGGAGCTCACGAACGCCCGAGCCATCCGGGCCCATCACATAAAGGTGGTTCTGCTGGTAGGATTTCAGCTCGTCATCGTAGCCGAGAAAGGCAATTGAGCGTCCGTCCGGTGCGGGCGTGGCGGCGAAGTCCGGCCCGTCGCGTGAGGTGAGGGGCGTGATCTGGAGGTTGGACAGTTCGACCGAATATATCTCGCTCTCAATGGGGTCCATGTCGCGGTCGTCGGCGAGATTGCCCGTGACGAGCAGCGTATCATTGTCGAGCCAGGCTTGCCCGCCCATGTCGGCTTCGCCTGTCGTGACTTGCCGCGGTGTTCCGCCCTCTGCAGGCAGTACGAAGACTTGGTCCGCGCCATCTTCAAGATAGCCGGCACCGTCAAACCGGAAGGTCAGATCGTCAATCACCTTTACCGGATCAGCCCATTTCGCGCCCTCGGGCTGTTTCGGCGGCGTCGCGAAGCCCGGCTTGTCGCCTGGTACGAACATGGAGAAGGCGATGTTGCGGCCATCGGGAGACCAAGTGGCGCCTGATGGGCTCTCCGTGAACTGTGCAAGCGAATAGGACAAGCCGGTGTCCATATAGACGAGTTTCAACTCGGGCTTTCCGCTCGCTGTGCTCGTGTAGAGGACGCGGGAGCCATCGGGCGACCAGCTTGGCGCGCCTGCACTGCCGCCCACACCGAGCAGGGGACGCTGGGCACCACTCTCAATATCAATAATCCATAGATGACCCGTGTCGCGGTCGGTCATCCGGTCCATGCTGTGGCGGACATAGATAATGGTCTTGCCGTCTGGCGAGATCTGCGGGTTGGTCGCATACTCGATGTCGAAGACGCGCTCTGCGGTGAAGCGCTTGCTGTCTTCAGCCGTTTCTTCCTGAGCAATTGCCGAAGTGACGGCCAAAGCCGCCGTCAGGCCTGCAGCGGCGCAAATTTGGTGAAGTTTCATTGAGTATCCCTCCAAGAACCCTGTGCCGAAAGGCTAACACGGTATTGGAGGAGGGGTTAAGTGTTTCGGGGTGGACGCTGGCCCTTGCACCGAGCGGCCGCTCGGCGCATATAACCGGCAGGAGGCAGGCGGCGGACGGGTCGCTCGCCAATCGGGTCAGGTCGGGAACGAAGCAGCCCCAACGAGTTTTTTCGCCCGGGTCGCTCGTCTGTCTCCGCCTTACCCATGAAATTCAATCAATTGATGTTGCGCAGGTCTGTGCCCAGCTCGAGGTGCAGCCTCAGGCGCGCCAATGTCCGGAACACAGAGAAGTTCAGCTTCGCGCGCTCCAGAATGTATTGATTGCGGTCGAGCCCCGGGGTCAGTGTGCTGGTCTCCTGAAGGTGCAACAGATGCCGACCATCCTTTTGCGGGACGATTGTGAACTCGCAAGATGATTCGGTCACCGCACAGTGCTTGTCCGTCGACCGCGCAGTCGTGCGATAGCAATAGCGTTTGCGCGGGCGGGATTCGGTGACTTCGAAGACGAGCGTGACATCGGGCTGGTCTGGGTCGCTGGCCTCGAAAATGTCGTAGGCAGGGTTGCCGGCACCGAAGGTAAAGCCGCGCTGGCGCAGGGCATTGCTTGGGGAGGCAAGGTCCAGTCGTTCAAAGATCTCGGCGGCGGGGGCGTCGATGACCGTTTCGCCGTCATTCACGATGGGCGCGTTGGCCCAGTTCTCAAGGGTCTGATTCTTTAGCCAGTTCAGCATAGTATCCTCTTGCAGGTCAGAATTGGACCAATGAGACCATAATGCACGGTGGACGTTAGTGATTGTCTCAACAGGTCGGACCAATCGGTTGAGGAATCGTCACTCTGCGTTAACTGAATCCCTGTCGATTGATCTTCCAAGAGGTAAAATCGGACCAATCTGAAAAGAGATTTGTGATGCAGATTTGTGCAGTCTCTGAAAGGCCAATACTGGCGGGCCATCGATGGGTGTGTTAATCATTGATTAACCAGAATTCCACGGCAAATTTGACGTTTTAGAGACAAGGCCCGTTGACCCGATATTAACCTTCAGACACTATATCTTGTGTCAGGAACGGGGTTGAGAGCAATATCTGGCTTTCAGGGGCTTCCGGACCTATATGTATCTATCGATTCTGAAGGGCTGCTCTTATGTCTGCAACCGAGGCAAAAACTGTGTCTAAATCTGCGCTCCGCAAGGGTAAGCCCAAGGCTGGAGTGGAAGGCCTGCTGCGCGTTGTTGAAGGCAGCCCGATTGTGATGGATCCGTCGCGTGATTCCCTTCTGACCGAATTCGGCAAGAAGACGCTCCAGGATCGCTATTTGCTGCCCGGTGAGTCCTATCAGGACATGTTCGCCCGCGTTTCGCTGGCCTTCGCCGACGACACCGAGCACGCTCAGCGCCTGTACGATTATATGTCCAAGCTCTGGTTCATGCCTGCGACGCCTGTTCTTTCGAACGGTGGCGCGGCACGCGGCCTCCCCATTTCCTGCTTCCTGAACCAGGTTGGCGACTCGCTAGACGATATCGTTGAGACCTGGACCGAGAATGTCTGGCTCGCATCAAATGGCGGCGGCATCGGAACCTATTGGGGCAATGTCCGCTCGATTGGCGAGAAGGTTGGTCAGAACGGTCAGACCTCCGGAATCATCCCGTTCATTCGTGTCATGGATTCGTTGACGCTGGCGATCAGCCAAGGTTCGCTGCGCCGTGGCTCGGCCGCGTGTTACATTGATGTCCACCACCCGGAAATCGAAGAGTTTCTCGAAATCCGCAAGGCGTCCGGCGACTTCAACCGGAAATCCCTGAATCTGCATCACGGTATCAACATCACCGACGACTTCATGGAAGCGGTGAAAAATGACGAGGACTACGGCCTGATCAGTCCGAAGTCGAAGGAAGTTATCCGGACGATCAATGCTCGCAAATTGTGGCAGAAAATTCTTGAGCTGCGCATGCAGACTGGTGAGCCATACCTGTTGTTCACCGACACCGTGAACAACGCCATGCCTGCTCACCAGCGCAAGCTTGGCCTGAAGGTCACACAGTCCAATCTCTGCTCCGAAATTACCTTGCCAACCGGTGTCGACCATGCAGGCCAGGACCGCACCGCTGTGTGCTGCCTGTCTTCGGTCAATGCCGAGAAGTATCTCGAATGGTCCAAGGATGAGACCTTCATCGAAGACATCTTCCGCTTCCTCGACAATGTGCTTGAAGACTTCATCGAGCGCGCGCCGCCGGAAATGGCCCGCGCTGTCTACTCCGCGAAGCGTGAGCGTTCGGTCGGTCTCGGCCTGATGGGTTTCCACTCCTTCCTGCAGACAATGAATGTGCCGCTGGAAAGCGCCATGGCGAAAGTCTGGAACGAGAAGATGTTCAAGCACATCCGGCAGGGTGCCGATGCGGCTTCTGTCAAGCTCGCCAAAGAACGGGGGCCCTGTGAGGATGCCCGTGACGTCGGCATGATGGCCCGTTTCAGCCACAAGATGGCCGTGGCCCCAACAGCATCGATCTCGATCATCTGTGGTGGAACGTCGGCTGGCATTGAGCCAATCCCGGCAAACGTCTACACCCACAAGACGCTGTCAGGTTCCTTCACCGTGAAGAACCAACAGCTCCAGCGTCTTCTGGCCAGCAAGGATATGGACACAGACGAGGTCTGGACCTCAATTCTCGAGCATGAAGGCTCCATCCAGCATCTCGAATGCCTGGACGAACACGAGAAATCTGTGTTCAAGACGGCGTTCGAAATCGACCAGCGCTGGATCATCGAACTGGCGGCCGACCGCACGCCTTATATCTGCCAGTCGCAGTCCCTGAACCTGTTCCTTCCGGGCGACATCGCCAAATGGGACCTTCACATGCTGCACTGGACAGCGTGGGAGCGCGGGCTCAAATCGCTTTATTATTGCCGCTCCAAATCGGTACAGCGCGCGGCATTTGCCGGGTCTGAGAAGTCTGAAGTCCAAAAAATGGACACCCCGAATACCGATTATGACGAGTGTCTCGCCTGCCAATAAGGCTGCGACTGGAAATAGGCATATAACAAAAGGCCGGTGCCTCGTGGGGCCCCGGCCTTTTTTGCATGGAACTGGCTGAAGGCAGAGATTGAGGCATTTGTGATCGAATAAGCCGAACAATTTCATGAAATTTTACAGCTGGTTAACGGCGCCGGTGACCCGAAAATCAGTCAAATGACACCGAAAAAACACAATTTTACCGGGTTCTGGAACAAACACTACACAGGCGAGTTATGACGAGAAGAATTAATGGAATTCGGCCCATTGGCGTTTGAGACGGACGAGTTCTTTATGTTAAGTTAATCGTCAAACGGTCTAATCCTTGAATAGACGAGTGCTCAGGGATGAAGGCATGAGAGGTATAAGGCAGATGGCATTTGCAATTTCTTCCGCAGTCATCACGATGGCGTGCCAGGGATGCGTATCGACGTCTCCACATGAGCAAGTACGCTCCGAACCTGTTGCGCCTCCAACACTTGGTATGCAGATGGCCGCGCCAGCCAATTATGCGCCCAACTCCGTCCCCAATGCAGCTTCCGTCCACGTATTTAGCGCACCCTCGGCCCGGTTTAGTGGCGTACCGCTTGAAGCGACGAATACAGTCGCGGCGCAGATGATCGCCGACCAGCCCATTGACTACCGCTCTCACCCCAATGCCGAGTTTGGAGTCCCAAACAATACGCGCGTCGACTGGGGGACCAGTGAGACGCTCGTCGCAGTGGCCGCCGAGCGCAGCCGGGCTGCACTCTCGCGTCCGGGCCAGCTGGAAAAGAATATCGCCGCCGAGATAGCTATTTCCGCGCCGAAGGAGGTGACTGGCCTCAGTTTTGATGTCGGCCTTGCGCCACGTATTGCGGTCCGGGAAGAGGGCGAAGTCCTTACGCGCCGGGTTGGCGGTGAAGTTCGAATTGGTCAGGATTTCGACCTGCTTGACCGCAACGGACAGCCTCAGGGCTGGTACGTCTTCGCGGGTGCTGACGGGGAGGCGCTTGTATGGGATGCCGATGCCAACGGGTTCCGCCCAAGCCTGGGCGACATGTCGCTCACGGACCAGGTCACCGTCGGTGATCTTCAAGCAGGTGTATCCGTGCAGCGCGGCGGGGGCGAACTGTCGCTCAGTTATATTCGCCGTGAAGTGAAGTATTCAGACCGGAATGTCAGCATCAGCGAGACTGAAGATTTCGCAGGTGTTAGTTTCACGATGCGTCGTTAGCTGCTAATCGACGCCCATGCAGGCTCGATTCCCTCTCATCCAAGCTGCGGCCCTGGTCGCAGCTTTTCTGTATGCTCCGTCGACGTACGCGCAGGAGGGTGAACCGACTGTTCCGCGCAAACCTGCGGTTGTGTCTTTCTCGACGGAGAATGATTTCTTCGGCGGTGGCACGGATCGCAATTATTCCAACGGACTTCGCATAGAGCGCGTGTCCGGCGCAGACAATGTTCATCCTGGTCTCGAATGGGTCGCCGATCGTCTGCCGTGGATTGATCTGGATCGTACCGAACTCCGGCAAGGCTTTGCCATTTCACATGCCATATTCACTCCCGAAGACATTCAGACGTTTACACCCGACCCGACCGACCGGCCGTATGCAGCGTGGCTCGCCCTGTCATCGACCGTGGCTGCCAGCAGCGAAAACACTCAGGACACTCTGCAGGTCAATCTTGGTGTCGTCGGACCATCGGCGGCCGGCGAATTTGTGCAAAACACGTGGCACGAGATCATTGGAGTTGCGACTGCGAAAGGGTGGGATCACCAGCTGAAGGATGAGCCGGGAGTCGAAGTCATTGCCCAGCGAATGCAGATGTTTGACGGCCCAAACTTGCCACTCGGGCTGGAGACTGATTTTGGAGCGCACGTCGGAGTCGCGCTCGGCAATGTGCGCACATATGGATCTGCAGGCCTGACGGCGCGAATCGGATGGGACCTGAATTCGAGCTTCGGTCCCCCGCGCATCCGTCCAGCCCTCTCAGGGGCAGGAGAGTTCGTGCCCGGAACGCCGGAAGATCCGCTTGGTGGCTATTTCTTCGTGGGCGTGGACGGGCGGGCCGTGGCCCGTGACATGTTTCTGGACGGGAATTTGTGGCGGGATGGGCCACGCGTTGAAGATCGTCGGACGGTAGTGGGCGATATTCAGGCGGGCGTGGCGGTCCATTACCGCAGCGTGCAAGTGGCCTTCACTTTCGTGAACCGAACTGAAGAGTTTGTCCGCCAAGACGGCCCGCAACGGTTTGGCGCCTTGTCGATCAGTATCTCCCGCTAAATTCCTGTTTCCCTCGCGGCTGTCTTGCGTGCCTTTTGGCCTCGTCGCACAGTGCGAGAAAACGGTGCGTGAACGCGTCGCTATGGGAGGAAGATATGCGAGTTCTATTTGGTGTGGCTGCAGCCATCCTGCTGGTGGCCTGTTCTCCGGGCACACAGACGAATATTCCTGAATCCATGGCCAAGGCTCCGCCGAAGGGCGAGGCGACGGATACGACCCGCGCAGCAAATGCGGCTGTGGCTGACCGCCTGCCTCTGGAAGACACTTCCGATTTTGTTGACGCAACGCGCGATCTGCTGGCGCAGCTGAAACAGGACACGATCAACGACGCCGATGGTAATGTCGTTTGGCAGGTCAGCCGTCGGGACTTCATTGACGGGGACAGCCCCGACACAGTGAATCCATCGCTTTGGAGGCAGGAGCGTCTGAACTCCGAACATGGCCTGTTTGAAGTCATGGATGGGATCTATCAGGTTCGAGGGTATGACCTCGCGGTCATGTCGGTCATCCGGGGCGATACTGGCTGGATCATTGTAGACCCGCTGCTCAGTCAGGAGACAGCTGCGGCTGCTTTGGGACTGGTCAATGACACGCTGGGGAATCGCCCCGTCACGGGCGTGATCTATACCCATTCCCATGGTGACCACTTCGGCGGTGTGCGCGGTGTGATCGACGAAGCCGACATCGAAGCGCGCGGTGTACCCGTGCTCGCACCAGTTGGCTTTACGGAATCCGCCGTCGCCGAGAATTTGCTGGCCGGGAACTATATGAGCCGACGAGCTGTGCTGATGTTTGGCAATACGTTACCCAGCGGCCCGACCGGGCAGGTAGGCGTGGGGCTGGGGCCAGCGCTTTCCCAAGGCACGATCGGTCTGATCGCGCCGACAGAAGAGGTACCAGGCCGTGGAACCGTTCGCGTGGTAGACGGAGTTACGTTTGAGTTCGTCGATGCGGCGGGTACCGAAGCGCCTGCGGAATTCATGTTCTATCTACCGGACTTCAACGCGCTCTGCACGGCCGAAGTCGCGACAGCAACGTTCCACAATGCACTCACCTTGCGAGGCGCAAAGGTTCGCGACCTGCTCGAATGGAGCCGAGTGATCGACTATGTTTTGACTGAATATGGAGGACGGTCGGACGTCGTTTTCGCATCGCACCATTGGCCGACATTCGGGCAGGAGAATGTCGAGACCTTCCTGCGGGGTCAGCGCGATATTTATCGGTATACGCATGACCAGACTGTTCGCCGAGCCAATCGCGGTGAAACCCAGTTCGAAATTGCCGAAGAACTCGCTGAACCTGCGGTGCAATCAGAGAATTTCGATACGCGTGGTTACTACGGCACGCTGAACCATAATGCGAAAGCCGTCTATCAAGGGTATTTCGGGTGGTGGGATGGTGTGCCGGCGACGTTCAATGCACATCCACTGGAAGCGAAGGCCAGTCGGTTCATCAAGGCCGTTGGCGGCGAAGAGGCGGCCATCGTCATTGGGCAGGAAGCCTTCGAGGAAGGCGACTATCGTTGGGCTGCCGAAGTTTTGAACTATGCGGTCTTTGCCAATCCTCAGAATCAGGTTGCGCGAGACTGGCTGGCTGCGAGCTATGAGCAGATGGGCTTTCAGGCAGAAAGCGGCGCGTGGCGCGATTTCTATCTAACGGGAGCGCAGGAGCTTCGTAACGGCCTTGCCGATGCCGGAGCGGTGCGCACCCGAAGCCGTGAGTTCGTCGAGGGGGTGCCCACGATTGAACTATTCAATGCGCTAGCCGTTCGCTATGCGCCCGAAAAGCTCAGCAGGGAGCCGTTCGAACTGAACTTCCAGTTTACGGACATCGAGGAGGAATTCGTCATTGATGTAGGGAATGCCACGGCCTTCCCACGCCCCGGTGTCCAGTCCGATGATGCCGTGGCAACGCTTACCCTGTCGCGCGATGCCTTCAATGACCTGATTCTGCAAACCCGCAGCTTTCGCGAGATCGCCGCTGCCGGGGAGGCGTCAATCGAGGGTGACCCCACCGCACTGCTCGCCTGGTTCTCGGCGCTGGAGACTCCGGACTTCTGGTTCAACGTCGTGGAGCCTTAGGCGGCGTCAGTCTTCCAACTGGTCACGGAAAAAGTCAGCGATCATCGGCGCGACCTTGTCACCTTTGGCGCCCAGACGATCATTCAGGCTCTTGTGATCGCGGTTCTTGACGAGGCGCGCTTCGGCCTTGTGTCCGGCGCTGTTCAGCGCTTCCGCCAATTCCTTGGCGCGGCTCGGCGCGACAGCTCGGTTCACATAGAGCAGGAGGAAAGGTGGGATGTCGGTTGTTTCTTCTACCAGTAGGGTCGGGGAGGCAGCCGTCCAGACGTCTGGGTCATCGCTGGTAAAGGTGGAGTGGTAGAATTCGGGGATATCGCCATCACTGCCGGTGCGAGCCATATTGTAGGCGGCGCTATCCATGGCGACGACGCCTTTGATCACGCCTGGCGTCAGATCAAATGCGTCCAGATAGTCCGGATCGATCGCAGTGAGCGCTGCCATATGAGCCCCGGCAGAGTGACCCATCAGGAAGATACTGTTCGGGTCGCCCCCGAACTCTGTTGCGTGCTCATGGAAGTATGCGATCGCGGCGGCCGTATCCTGCTGTTGGGCGGGGAAGGGATGTGCGGGCGACAGGCGGTAATTTACGGCAATGAAGACAAAGCCCTGATCGTTGAAATAACGCGCCTGAAACATGCCCAATGCGCTCAGCTTGTTGCCAAAGGTCCAAGCGCCGCCATGCATCATGAGAATCACCGGCGCATTGTCCGCATCATCAGGAATGTAGACATCAGCCCGTACGTCGCCGGGATCAAGACCTGGCGCATCTGCATATATTACATCCCTCACCACTTTAGCATTTGCTGGTGGGGCAAACGCGAAAGCCGAAATCAGGGCAAGAAGAATGGCACTGAAGAAACGCATGAATATCTTGTCTCGTAAGGCGGGAATGGAACGCATGGGTATCGGTTTGGTGCCGATCATTCTGCACTAAACCGTATGGCGCCACCCCTACGAGGGAAATATGCCAAAACTGTGGGCAAGCCTGTGAACAAGTGCGGTTTGCCGCAGTCAAACATCTTGCGGCAATGGCATCAATGAGGCACTATATATGGTGTAGATTGTCCCAGAAAACGCAGTAAATGACGTAGGAGGCCCTGATGGCTGACGGAAATTCCAATGTGCCCGGACTGCTGACCCCGAGCCGGGCGTACAAGCCCTTCCGTTACCCGTGGGCGTATGACTTCTGGAAGGTCCAGCAGCAGGTACACTGGATGCCGGAAGAAGTGCCCCTCGGCGAGGATTGCAAGGATTGGGCGGTGAAGCTCAATGATTCCGAGCGCAATCTGCTGACCCAGATCTTCCGCTTCTTCACCCAGTCTGACGTCGAAGTCGGTGCGAACTATATGGAGCATTACATGCCCCTGTTCAAACCGACTGAAGTGTCGATGATGCTGGCCTCGTTCTCCAATATGGAGACGATCCATATCGCGGCGTATGCTTTGCTGCTCGAAACCATCGGCATGCCCGACTCGGAATTCTCGGCCTTCATGGAATATGAGGAGATGGCCGCCAAGCACGACTATCTCGGCCAGTTTGGCACAGAAACGAATGAAGACATTGCTGTTTCCATGGCGGTCTTTGGCGGCTTCACGGAAGGCCTTCAGCTGTTCGCCAGTTTCGCGATGTTGATGAACTTCCCGCGCTTCAACAAGATGAAGGGCATGGGCCAGATCGTGTCCTGGTCTGTACGGGATGAGTCGCTGCACTGCGAAGGCATGATCAAGCTGTTCCACACGTTCTGTGCTGAGACCGGCGTCATGAATGACGCGCTGCGCGAGCGGATTCGCGAGTGCTGTCGCACCGTCGTGACGCTGGAAGACAAATTTATCGAACTCGCATTCGAAATGGGTCCGGTCGAAGGCATGACCGCCGACGATATCAAGCAGTACATTCGCTACATCGCGGACTGGCGTCTCGGCCAGCTGAAGCTTGAGCCGGTGTTCGGTGTGACCAAGCACCCGATCCCATGGCTGACGGAAATCCTGAACGGGGTAGAGCACGCAAACTTCTTTGAGCAGCGTGCAACCGAATATTCCAAAGGTGCGACCAGCGGTGACTGGCACGGCGATGATGGCGTGTGGTCAAAGTTCGACACGCGCAAGCCTGCGGACGCGACCGTCGGTTAGCATTTGGCCGCCGCTTTCAAGCGAGATTAAAAAGGCGCGCGGTCTGAATGGATCGTGCGCCTTTTACATTGTGGCCAAGGTTGCTTCTGAAGCAAATGCCCCGCCGAATGCAATGAGGGGCTGCCCGTGGCCCTGGGCAGCCCCTCCAACGCTATTCCGGGAGGAAAAGGTCTAGCGTTGTCCCGCGTCAGCGACGAGGGTTACAGCTTGGCGCGCAAAGACAGGCGCGGTCGGGAGGCTGGAGATTTCCTGCTTGTCCAGGATCTTCTTCAAAGCAGCCTTCTTGATATTCTTGGTACATGTACGGTCTACAACCGGTTGGCTGGTGACCGGGGAGCGTGTTGAGCAGGCTTCCTTGGCTTGCGCCTCGATGGATTCGAGAACGACAGCTGCGCCAGCGTCGGATGCCAGCAGGGCCTTGTCATAGGCAATTTCTACAGTGATGGGTTTGCCTTCTGCATTTGCAGCAGCAGGAACGATGATCGCGGCGGCCATCAGGACCGGGATGATGAACTTTTTCATGTCAAAACTACCTTCAGAGTTAGCGACGGCGTGATTGCCGACAGGGAACTCCTCCCGCCCCATGCGACGTCATTGTTCTGTTCTCCCCACAGTGACACCGAAGCGTCATGGCCTTTCCGTGCGGGATTGACGTTTCATGTTGCACCGCAACAAAAGCGCATGTTTCCGCATGGCTCAAGTGAAAGGTGCACGGCAGAAAGTCATAGCTGGGTTGCGCCTCATGTTTGCACGAAGGCTGTGCGGGTCGTGCTCATTTGTTTGTCATATGCGACCGGCTCAGGCTCGTAGATTGACAGAACGTCGCAATCCCGCCATTTGACGCCATGTCGAAATTGAACACACCCGAACACGTTATAGATGCGCTGGAAAACCTGTATTCCGACGCCGTTTCCGCCCTGTCCTCGGCCCTGGACATGTTCCTTCATTCCGGAAAGCCACCGGCGCCCGCGCTGCGCGAATCCGGCGCGTTCTGCTATCCGCAAATCAGGATCGTCTACAATCCCGACGGACCACCCCCGCCGATTTCGCGCGCCTTCGGCAAGATGTCAGAAGCTGGCACATATGTTTCCACCATCACGAGGCCGGACTTTTTCCGCGACTATCTGACAGAACAGCTCTCCCTGTTGATGCGGGACTATGACATTGATGTGTATGTCGAGCAGTCGGATTCCGAAATTCCGTATGCCTATGTGTGGGAGCAGGGGCAGGCCAGTGGACTTGACGAGATCTCGCCAGCTGAACTGGCGCGTCACTTCCCAAGTCCAAACCTTGCCGATATTGGTGATGAAGTGGCCGATGGGGAGCTATACGAGCCCTATGAAACCCATCCACTGGCATTGTTCGACGCGCAGCGAGTCGATTTCTCTCTGAAGCGGCTGCAACATTATTGCGGTACGCCCGTTGAGCATTTCCAGCATTATGTGCTGTTCACGAACTATCACCGTTACGTCGATGCGTTTTGTGACTGGGCGTTGGACAAGCTGACAGAAGACAATCACTACACGTCTCTATCTGTTCCGGGCGGGTTGGAGGTCTCTGAGCCCACCGACACGTCCCGAACGGAAATCGATGCTTCACCTTGGCGCCGATTCCAGATGCCAGCCTATCATTTGCGCGCGCCGAATGGCGGCGGCATCACATTGGTGAATATCGGTGTCGGTCCGTCCAATGCCAAGACCATCACAGACCATCTCGCTGTGTTGCGGCCTGAAGTCTGGCTGATGGTTGGCCATTGTGGCGGGCTGCGCCATAGTCAGGCAATCGGAGACTATGTGTTGGCGCATGCCTATTTGCGAGAAGACCATGTGCTCGACGCTGTTCTACCGCCGGAAATTCCCGTGCCGCCAATTGCCGAAGTGCAAGTCGCGCTGCAACAGGCGGCTGCGTCTGTGACGGGTGAGGACGAGAAACAGTTGAAACGGCGGTTGCGGACCGGAACGGTTGTGACCACGGATGATCGGAACTGGGAACTGCGCTTCTCTGCGTCCGCGCGCCGGTTCAACAAATCCCGAGCAATTGCGATCGATATGGAAAGCGCGACAATTGCTGCGAATGGCTTCCGCCTGCGCGTTCCATATGGTGTGCTGCTCTGCGTATCGGACAAACCTCTCCACGGTGAGATCAAGCTGCCGGGTGCGGCGAACCGCTTTTATGAGCGGGCCATTGGCGAGCATATTCGTATCGGAATAGAAACACTGGAACGTTTGTCGGCGGACAAAGGTGCGAAGCTGCACAGCCGCAAACTGCGCGCCTTTGATGAGCCACCGTTCAGATAGGCAGAGCCGTCTGGCAACAAAAAAAGGCGCAAGGCCCGGAAAACCGAAAACCTTGCGCCTTCGCCCGGGCTCACCTGAGCCCAAGCCTGTCTACTGCAGTTTGGTAATCTTTGTGCCTTCAATGCTGATGCCAGCCATCAGGCCTTTCTGGTCGAAAACAAATGCGTACGCGTCTTCCTTCAGTGTAGACGTGGAGAGGTTTTCTGCAACGCCCGCATTCACAAGAACCACAGTTGGTCCGACGCCGATCTCCCAGCCTTCGGATTTCTTGAGGTAGTCCACCGCATCATCATTCATCAGGAAGACAGCATAACCATATGACTGTGCGCCAGCCTGCAGCCCCCAGGACCCGGTGAATGAGCTGTAGTAATCAACAGTCGATCCACCACGGATCAGCTCGCCTTCGCCATACGCTCCGCCGACCCCCAGTCCGGCCTTGACCATGGATGGGAAGACCAGAACCGCGCGAGACTGGCTGTTTATGGCGCGGGCAGCGGCGTTCTCGCTGACCAGCTTGTTGAGAGCGGCGCGGCTCCCAGCGTCAATCTGCGCGCGGTCCACTTCGTCTGGGAGGGATGAGCAGGCGCTGAGGCCGAGGGAAGTACTGGCGGCGAGGCAACCTGCAAGCAGGGCAGAACGAAACTTCATCATGGACTTTGCTCCTTCATGACATCAGTACGCTTGAACTCCGGATTCCGGGCAAGGTTCCCGGAAGCGAGACACAAGATACCGCACTTTCGTTGACTTGTATCAATCAGCTGATCGGCTTTCCACCGGTTACGCCAATGATTTCGCCGCTGATATAGCTCGACTCCTGCGAGGCGAGGAAGACAAAGGTGGGTGCTAGTTCCGCTGGCTGGCCCGGCCGACCCATGGGCGTGCCCTTTCCGAATTCCTGCACTTTTTCCTGTGTTTGTCCGCCGGAGGGCTGGAGCGGCGTCCAGAATGGGCCCGGGGCAACGCCGTTAACGCGGACGCCGCGCTCGATCGCACCCTGAGCAATGGCCTCGGTGAAACCGCGAATGGCAAACTTGCTGGTGGCGTAGTCGAGCAGATAGGGAGCTGGGCTGAAGCCCTGATTGGACGTAACATTGATGATGGCCGCGCCGGGCGGCATGAGGGGGAGCGCAGCCTTGGTCAGCCAGAACATGGCATAGACATTGGTCTTCATGGTTTCATCGAACTGTTCATCGGAAATGTCTTCGATGCCCGGTTGGCGCACCTGCTTGCCCGCATTGTTCACCAGAATGTCGAGTCCGCCCATTCTCTCATGGGCTTCCTTGATCAGGGTATTGCAGAATTCCTTGTCGGTCAGATTGCCGGGCATGCGGTGTACGGCGTGGCCTTCGCCTTCCAGCAGGTCGCAGACCCAGTCGGCGTCTTCTTTCTCTTCGGGAAGGTAGTTGATGCAGATCTCTGCCCCTTCGCGGGCATAGGCGATGGCAATTGCGCGACCGATCCCCGAATCGCCACCGGTGATCAGTGCCTTGCGGTCCTTCAGGCGGCCGAAGCCCTGATAGCTGTTCTCGCCATGATCTGCTTTTGGCTCCATCTTGTGATCGAACCCTGGCTTGTCCTGCGGTTGCTTGGGGAAGGGCGGTTGTGGGTACTGCGTTCTTGGGTCACGCATGTCATATTGGGATTTGACGGTCTCGGTCATGGGGGCCTCTTTGAATTGGTGTGTCTCAATTCAACAGCGCCCAGGCCAACCGGTTCCCCTCATATTTCAGTCTCTGGTGGTTTCCCCTTGGACTCTCGGATTGCCGCGTCGTGAACGCAGCCTGAATGATCGACCCGGCCAATATTCAGGCTGGGTCCGGCTTTTGCCAGTCATGTGGCTGAAAAGAAGGGGAATAAACCATGCAAGACTGGTTCGATCAGATTGACATAAATCGGTATCTTCCGTCGGCGCTCTCGTGGGCGACCAATATCCTGCTCGCCCTGCTCATCTTGATTATAGGGTTCTGGATCGCCGGACGGGTCGGCAAGAGCATCCGAAATGCGGGTGAACGCAATGAGCGGTTGGACGACACGCTGTTTCGCTTCATGGGGAGCGTCGCGAAGTACGTTATCCTCGCTTTTGTCATCATTGCGGTCTTGAACCGTTTTGGCGTTGAGACGACCTCCATCGTGGCGCTGCTCGGCGCGGCCAGCCTCGCGGTCGGCCTGGCTCTGCAGGGAGCGATGTCGAATCTCGCGGCGGGGGTCATGCTGATGGTGTTCCGCCCCTACAGGGTGGGCGATTTCATTGACGCGGCTGGGAAGTTTGGGAAGGTGGACGAGATCACCCTGTTCACCACAGTGCTTCAGACATTCGACAATCAGCAGATCATTATTCCCAACGGCCAGATCTGGGGCGACCAGATCATCAATCACAGCCACCACCCGGTACGCGGTGTGGATATGCATTTCGGCGTGGCCTATGGCGAAGACATCGACAAGGCCCGCGCGACCATCGACAAGGTGCTGGCCGATCATCCTCACATCCTGAAGGATCCTGCACCCTTCGTTGAGGTCGAGACCCTCAATGACAGCTCGGTAGACTTCATCGTGCGGCCATTCTGTGAGGGCGCGCATTACTTCGATGTGCGCTATTCGCTTCCCGAGCAGGTGAAGAAGGCGCTGGATGCAGCTGGCATCGAGATTCCATTTCCCCATCGCAAGGTGATTGTGGTCAACGAAAACAGCTGAGCGGAAGGGGAGGGTCACAAAACCTTCCCCGACGCCCATCTGGACGATTGCGGCGTGGCGCGGTACCTCGCATCACATGACAGAGAGAATCTACACGCTTCAAGGCGTCCGCAACTTTCGTGACTTTGGCGGCTATGCTTCCCGCCACGGTGGACAGGTAAAGCGCGGTCGGTTGTTCCGATCCGGGCACTATGCCGAGGCCACCGAAGAAGACCTGAGGGCACTTGGCGCACTGGGTATCCATCTGCAGGCAGACCTCCGCCGCCCGGACGAGCGCGAACGCAACGTGGCGCGCTGGTCTGCGCCCAATACGCTGACCCATGATGGGGGCCGGGAGCATGAAGCGCCGCATGCGCAATTCCTGAAGAAGGTCGAAGCGGATGCGCAAAAGGCCGATGACTGGATGAACGACTATTACGCGCTGGCGCCGTTCAAGGCTCATCACGCTGAGCTGTTCTCTGGCTGGTTTGAGCACCTGGCCGGGCTGGAGGGTGACTCCGCGGGGCTCGTGAATTGCGCGGCTGGCAAGGATCGGACGGGCATTCTCTGCGCGCTCACGCATCACATTCTCGGTGTCGAGGAAGCCGATCTTCGGGCCGATTACGAACTGACCAACACGGCGGTGAATGTCGACGAGTTCCTGCCGCAGGCGGCAGCCTTCTTCAACGAGCAAGTTGGGAAGATCTATGAGCCCGAAGTGTTCCGACCGTTTCTCGGCGTGCGGCTGCGTTATCTCGATACCGCCTTCAACGTGATTCACGACAAGCATGGAACCGTCGATGCCTATCTGGCGGATGTGCTGGGTGTGGATGACGTCGCGCAGGAGCGCTTGCGAGCCCGATTGCTCGAGACCTAATCCTGCTGTGAGTAAATGAGATGAGCCCGCCCCATTGCGGCAGGGCCGCATGAGTCGCTAAAGTCCCGGCTGATGAGCGATTCCGAACTCCCCGAAGAACGCGACGACCAGACCTTCTCGATGTTCGGGGAGGATGAGGCGCCGAAATCGGCCGAATATCAGGTGCTCGCGCGCAAATACCGGCCCCGCCGGTTCGAGGACCTGATCGGCCAGGAAGCCATGGTCCGCACGCTTTCGAATGCTTTCGAGACGGGCCGAGTGGCGCATGCCTTCATGCTGACCGGCGTGCGCGGCGTGGGAAAGACGACGACCGCCCGCCTGCTGGCGAGGGCCCTGAACTATCAGTCAGACGATCATGACGGCCCGTCGATCCGGCTCGACCCGAAGGGCGAGCATTGCGATGCCATTATGGCGAGCCGTCATCCGGACGTGCTGGAACTTGACGCCGCCAGCCGCACCGGCGTTGCCGACATGCGCGACCTGCTGGACGGGGCACGCTACGCACCGGTCTCGGCGCGGCACAAGGTCTACATCATCGATGAGGTTCACATGCTGTCGACGGCCGCGTTCAACGCGCTGCTGAAAACGCTGGAAGAGCCGCCCCCTCATGTGAAGTTCATCTTCGCAACTACTGAGATCCGCAAAGTGCCGATCACGGTACTGTCGCGCTGCCAGCGGTTTGACCTGAAACGGCTCGATGCCGTGAATTTGTCTGAACATCTCGGTCGGGTCGCCACGCATGAAGGGGCGAAAGTCTCGGAAGAGGGACTCGCTTTGATCGCCCGGGCTGCCGAAGGTTCCGTTCGCGACGGCCTCTCGATTCTCGATCAGGCCATCGTGCAGACCATGGATGGCGAAGAAGTCACTGGCGCGGCGGTGCGTGACATGCTGGGCCTCGGCGACCGGGCGCGCCTGCTGGATGCGTTCGAGAAAGCGATCTCCGGCAGTGCTGCAGAGGCGCTGGCCGAGGTGAAAGACCAGATTCATGCAGGTGCTGATCCGGCGGTTATCCTGAAAGACCTGATGGATGTCTGTGCCGATGTCTCCGTAGCTCAGGCCACGGGGGGAGAGTTCCAGTCTGCCGGGCCCGCCGAATGGACCCAGCGCACATTGGCCATGGCGCAGAAACTGACCGCTGCGCAGGCCGCGCGCTACTGGCAGATCCTGCTCTCCGGGTTTAATGACCTCCAGACGGCGCCTGACACGGCGACCGCGCTGAACATGATCATCCTGCGCCTTGCGGCGGCGGCAAACCTTCCGTCACCGGAGGAGGCTGCGCGCATGATCGCCGAGTCAGGCGGTGCGCCGGGAAAGTCTGAACAACATGGCATGGCCCCGTCTCCCGCCGGCGGGCTGGAGAGCTTTGCCCAAATTGTCACCTATCTGGGTGAGCACCGGGAAGTGAACCTGCAGGTCGAGTTGGAGCGATACATTCGGCCAGGTCCTGTGCGCTACGGCTATTTCTCATGCGAACTTGAAGACAATGCACCAAACGATTTGCTCGCCCGGCTAAAGGCGTTCCTCGAACGCGACACAGGCGATGACTGGGTCGTCGAGCAGATCCGTACCAATGCCGAAACAATGCGCCAGACGGAAATTCGGACGCGCGAGGAATTGTTTGCCTCAGCGGCGGCGCACCCGGCTGTGGCAGACGCCTTGAAGAGTATTCCCGGCATTACCATTGTTGACGTGACCGAGCCTGCCGCAAGCGACGGCAACGTTATTGACCTGAACTCCAGACGATCGGCCTGAAGGAGGCCCGCTTCCCATGAAAGACCTTGGCAAGATCATGCAACAGGCCCAGCAGATGCAGGCCAAAATGCAGGAAGCGCAGGAAAAGATCGAATCGACCGAGGCCGAAGGGGTCGCCGGGGCGGGTCTTGTGTCGGTGCGCCTCAAGGGCAAGGGCGATATGGTCAGTGTCAGGATTGACCCATCATTGATGAATGATGATGCCGAAATCGTTGAAGACCTTATCAAGGCTGCGCATTCGGATGCGCGCAAGCGTCTGGATGAAGCCATGGAAAAGGCTATGAAGGATGCGACGCAAGGTCTTGGCGGGGGCATGTTGCCCGGCTTCAAGCTACCGTTTTAGGGGCGACTCAGTAGAGTTCCGGTTCCTTCGTGCTGAAGGCCGAGGCCAGCCAGCCACGATGGAAGACGCCGCGCATCGCCCAGAAATTCCGCTTTTGTGTGGACCAGAAGAAGATGCCAGCCATCGCGTAACAAAAAACAATCTTCGCCAGCGAAGCGAGCACAGTAATGGTCAGCGTAACCGTGTTGCGTGTGGTCAGGGAGTGGTAGCCGAAACTCATCCCTGAACGGAATTTGCGCTGGCGGATCCATTCGGAGTCCAGGCGCTTCGGGTCTACCGCTTCATGCACGATCGCCGCTTCGCTTATGCCAAACTTGGCGCCTGCATACCAGAGCCTGAAAAAGAACTCAGTGTCTTCGCCACCAGTCTTGCCTTTTTCGATCAGAAAGCGCTGGCCTTTCACGATAGGGGAACTGGCGCGCATCAGAGCGTTGCAGGTATGTCCGGTTTGCACCACGCCGCCTCGGCGTACAGGGACATTCGAATGGTAATCCTGCTGGCGCATCCAGTTAGGCGCCGTCTCAGGATAAACGGCGATGGCTGGGCCGAAGACAGCGTCCAGAGAATTCACGCGTGCCATCTGGAGCAGGGAGGCCAGCCAATCCGGTTCTGCCACTTCATCGTCATCGATGAAAGCAATCCATTGGGCGGTGGCGGCATCCAAACCGGCGTTTCTCGCGATCGAAATGTTGTTTGCGGGGGCATGAATGTATTTGACGGGCATGGACAAGTTTGCCGCGACGGCCTCGACCCGGTCGCGGGCCGATGGAGTTTCGTCATTGTCGATAACAATTGCGCGCGCCGATACGCCGTCCGGCAGGGTTTGCCGGTCGAGCGATCGCAGCGTGTCCTCAATTGAAGGCCTGCGATAGGTGCAGACGCAAATATCGATAGTCAATTCGGCGACCTCATAGGGGGCTTCATACGCGTCAAACATGTCGGGATACTTGCCAGCAAGTCCCATGCCACGCATGCGTGATTCCTCCAGATGGGAACAGTGTCAGAACTCTGTATCCTGGCTGGATGTGGCTATCAGCTCGTTTATAAGGCGTTCCGCATCATCGGGGGTGCGTGGATCCTGAGCAACAAGGGTGCGCGACCATACCAGATCATCAGTCCCTTGGGCGAACAGGGCGATTTGAGCCGTCTGGTCTATACCATCTGGACCTGGAACGCCGCCGAACATGAGGTTTAGACCGCCTTGCAACAGCTTACTGGCGGAGCTTTCCACATCGAATCTAACCTGGATAAGAGCGACCAGATGCTCTGGTGTGTCGACTTCGGAGGTCTGAACCGGACCAGGATTGACCGCAGCCTCCTCCAGCTTGATCGCAAGGAATTTTGCTCGTTCTTGTCCTTCGTCAGATTGATCGAACGCATCGGCTGGAACCGCGTTCGACAAGGCGTTGGCAAGGTTAATGCGAGCCGTTTCTGAGGAGTCCGATTGCGGTTCTCGCTGGCCAGAAGCAGTAACCAAAGTGACTTCGGCCAGCGGCGGCAGGTATGTTATTGCGCCGGTTGGTGGCAGTTCTGCTTGAGATATTGGGCCAGGTGCTGATGCACAGGCCCCCAGCGTCAAAAACAGACTCATCCATATCAGTCGCATCTCGCTGCCCTTGTGCCATCCCGGTGGAAAAGAGGATCAGCCTGAGCGGGAAGTCAAGCGGTGGGCAAACCACAGCGTTCAATAGACAATGCGGCATGTTCCTTATATGTTCTGAGCAGAATCGTGCGAGGATGCCCGTATGGACCCAATCATCATTATCGGCGGGGCCGGCTTTGACGTCGTGCACCTTGTTCTGTTCCTCCTGGCTCTCGCCTTGGCGGGCACGGCCTGGTGGCTTGCCAGCAAGTTCGGCGCGAAGACGGAGCGGCTGACACTGGACCTTGAGCGTGCGACCGATGAACTTGTCGAGGCGAAACAGCGCATCCGCACGCTGGAAGAGGTCTCGCGCAAGGCAGAGCTGGAGCTGGCCGAGGCGAAAGCCCGCAGCGCCGAGGATGAACGCAAGTTTGGCGAAATGGCGCAGGGTGTCCTCGAGCGCGCGAACAAGCAGTTTCTGCAGCTTGCGGATGAGAGATTCCAGCGACACAAGGAAGGCGCTGAAGGGCATCTCAAGGAGCTGATGAAGCCGATCGGCGAGAATTTCGATGCCTTTAAGAAACGGGTCGACGAAATCGAAAAAGTCCGCACCCAAGACAAGTCTCTTTTGTCGGAACAGGTCAAGGCGATTGGGGAAAGCCTGCACCGCAACACGCAGGAGACCGGCAAGCTGGTCAACGCGTTGACGGCTCCAAAGGGCGGCGGGCGCTGGGGGGAGATGACCTTGAGAAACGTCATGGAGCAGGCCGGCCTGTCTGCGCATTGCGACTTCTCCGAACAGGTGCATGACCAGACGGAGGAGGGACGCCAGCGACCGGATGCGATCATCCGTCTTCCGGGCGAGCGACAGATCGTGATCGACTCCAAAGTCTCGCTCGCCTCCTATATGGCGGCGGTTGAAGCCGAGGATCCGGCCCAGAAGGTCGTTCATCTGAAGGCTCATGCGACCAGCGTCCAGCGGCATGTGAGCACGCTGGCCTCAAAGGACTACCAGTCGAATCTGGGCAATCGCTTTGACTATATTGCGATGTTCATTCCCGGAGAGAATTTCTTCGCGGCGGCGCTTGAGCATTCTCCGGACCTGATTGAAAAGGCCATGAGCCGGCAAGTGATTGTGACGACGCCGACCACGCTGATCGCACTGGCCCGGACGGTGGCCCATCTCTGGCGCCAGCATCACCAGAATGAAAATGCGATGGCCGCGGCGGAACTGGGTGCAGAGCTTTACAGTCGGATGGGTGTAATGCTCGGCCATATCGAGAGACTCGGAAAATCGCTGAACGGCTCGGTGGACCATTTCAACTCCGCGATGGGATCGTTCGACAAACGAGTCCTCCCGACCCTGCGCAAGTTCGAGGACATGGAGATCGCCCCGCCCGCCAAGACGCTGGCTGAGCCCAAGCAGATCGAGAACAGGGCGAATGTATCGGAGAATACAGGGGAGCTGGACTTTGGCGGCGCCAAGAAGCCGCTGGCGGCGGAATGACGGCCAAGTGTTGACCAGAGGTCCCTGCGTGCATATCTGAAAAGCATGGCTATCAGAGAAATCCTCACCGTCCCTGACCCGCGTCTGAAGGAAGTATCGAAGCCCGTCGAGGGCGGCGTCACCGACGAGATTCGCGCGCTCATGGATGACATGCTGGAAACCATGTATGACGCGCCGGGTATTGGCCTCGCGGCGATTCAGGTCGGCGTGCCGTTGCGCGTGATTGTGATGGATCTCGCAAAAGAGGGCGAAGAGCCCCAGCCGCGCTATTT
>NZ_DEXB01000042.1:0-17890 GCF_002366485.1 Hyphomonas sp. UBA3195 | reverse complement strand
GAGAGCGCGCTGACCATTGAAGGCGTGCGGATCGTGATCGATTCCGGCCTCTCGCGCGTGGCGGAAGAGGCCGCCGGCGGGCTGGGGACGCGTTTGTCCACCGTGAAGGCCTCGCGTGCGTCAGTTGATCAGCGTCGCGGCCGGGCGGGGCGATTGTCGCCGGGTGTCTGTTATCGGTTATGGGATGAGGCGGCGACGCGGGGCCTGATGGCCGCGCCGGTTCCGGAAATTCTGAAAAGTGATCTCTCCGGGCTCGTCCTCACCCTCGCGGAATGGGGCGAGCGAGACGCAACGCGCCTGACCTGGATGGATGCGCCGCCTGCTGGACGGCTGAAGGCGGCGCAGGAACTGCTCTCGACGTTAGGTGCCATTGATGAAACGGGCGCGTTGACGGTGCTTGGCTCTGAAATGGCTCGCCTGCCCTTGCCGCCCCGGCTTGGTGCCCTGGTGGCGAGCGCTCCGAACGCGGAAGCGCGCGCGCTGGCGGCGGAGATTGCGGCTCTTGCCGGGGAACGGGGCATGGGCGGAAATTCACCGGATCTGCGCGACCGGCTGGCCGGGTTCCGCCGCGATGGTTCGCCACGCGCCCGCAGCCTGAAGGCGCAGGCGAAAAGCTGGGGGAAGGGGGCTGCGCCGGGCGGGGATGTGGCGAAACTTCTGGCGCGCGCCTGGCCGGACCAGATTGCCCGCAAGCGCCCCGGCAGTGCGGGCAGCTACCTCATGGCGTCAGGGCGCGCAGCCATGCTGCCGGAGACCGAATCGCTGGCGAAGCAGGATTGGCTGGTGATTGCAGACCTTGGCGGCGCAGCGAAAGAGGCGCGGATTTCGCTGGCCGCGCCGATTTCAGAGGCGGACGCGCTGGAAATTGGCGGCATCGTCTCCGAAGACCGGGCGACCTTCGACCCAAAGACCGGAAAATTTGCCGCGCGGCGGGTGAAGGCGCTCGGCGCGATCATCCTGTCGGAAAGTCCGCTGCCAAAGCCGAGCCCGACTGTAGCCGCCCGCGCGATGCTTGAGGCAATTGCGGAAGAGGGCTTCGAAGCCATCGGCGCAGGCGATGTGGTGCGCGAAACACTGGCCCGGATTGCAATGCTTGAAACAGCCGGGTGCCTGGATGAAACGGGTTGGAACACAGTGAAACTGGTTGAGACGGCAAGCGACTGGTTGTTCCCCCTGTTGAAACGGAAAGGTGCGCAGGTGCCTGCGCACCATGCGGTGCGCGAAGACCTGATCGCCTCGCTCGACTGGCAGGTGCAGGAGGCGCTGCGCAAGGAGGCACCGCTCAGCCTGTCGCTGCCCTCCGGCCAGACGGCGCAGGTCGATTATCTCGATGATCGCGCGCCGCTGGTGTCTGCGCGGGCACAGGCCTTCTATGGGCTGAGCGCGCATCCGACCCTGGCGTCAGGGCGGGTGCCGGTGACGGTGGAAATGCTGTCGCCGGGCAGGAAGCCCGTGGCCACGACACAGGATCTCGGCCGGTTCTGGGGGGCGGGCTATCTGGACATGGCAAAGGACATGCGCGGACGCTATCCGAAGCATGACTGGCCGGCCGATCCGGCCTCCGCAAAGGCCCATGAAGGGCGCACAAAGAAAAGATTGTAAGGAACCGGGCGGGGGAGGTGGCGTTTCTGTTTGCATAGTCACTTATGGAGACGACCATGAAAATCGCCAGCCTGACAATAATTTCTGCCGCAATGACAGCCCTGGCGGCCCAAGCAGAATTGCCCGCTCCGCCGCAGGAGCCGGTCACGTATGAAACGGCCCCCGCTGCCTGCGCTGTCGAGGAATTCACGATCTATTTCGAGCGGGGTGTTACCCAGCTTGGCGATCAGGCTGAAGCGGTTCTGGATGCTGTGGCTGCGGATTCAGCTCAGTGTGAATACTTCCGGATTGAAGTCGCCGGCCATGCAGATGCGACCGGTCCGGAAGACGTCAATCAGCGTGTTTCCGAGGACCGTGCCGAAGCTGTCATGGCTGCTCTGGAAGCCCGCCGGATTTCTGCTGAGCAGATTGGTGTCATGCCGAAAGGCGAGGCCAGCGCCTATGCGGCCAATGGCCTGGTCGAGCCGTTGAACCGGAAAGCGACGGTGCGCCTCGTTCCGGTCTCGGCAAGCTCGCGGGATTCCTAGAAGTTCCTAATGAGGGCGGCTCTCGGATGAGTCGCCCCATTCCATGCCCATATTCTTCTTCATCCAGTCTGCAAATGTTGCAGGCTTTTCGAGTGTCTTGGGGTCGAGTGTTCCGTAAGCGACGAGCGGACCATCGCGACCCTCAAGCCGGACGCCTTTGACGCGCTGTGTGCCTTCGGTCCAGTCGGCATGAGTGGAGGGATCGAGCAACAGCATGACCTGCTGGCCGCCTTTGCCCTCTTCATCCCGGCCAAAGACCAGGCCGTATACTTTCTCCCGACCGAACAGCCCATGGCTGGATGCCTGGCGTTTGCCGTCCAGCACGACTTCATCCCAGAGCAGGTTCCGTCGCCATTGAAGGACGTGCATCTGCTCATCTTTCACGATCTTGATATCGACATGGTGCAGGGACAGGCGAACGATCTCGGCGTGCATGGCTAATCTCCAAATTATCGAAAAACGATAATGTCAATGATGCGCAGCGTCAAGGCGTCTCGAATGGGCAGGGGGATTGGTAGGTTACTGCCGCGTCGGTGCCCGGATGGCGGAAGATCAACTCGGTCGCGTGCAAGTGCAGCCGGGAGGTCATGTACAAGGCATCATCATGGGCATAGAGGTCATCGCCCAGGATTGGATGCCCCAGCGCGGCAAGATGGACGCGGAGCTGGTGAGTGCGTCCGGTGAGGGGTGTCAGCTGAACCCGTGCAGCTTGTGCGTGGCGCGTCAGGACCTGAAATCTGGTCTGGCTCGGCTTTCCTGTTTCATGGTCCACTTTCTGGCGAGGCCGGTTGGGCCAGTCATTCACAAGCGGCAAGTCAATCAGGCCGGCATCCTCGACGGGCGGCTGCCAAACATCGGCGAGGTAGGTCTTGTGCACACGACCTTGTTCAAATTCAGCGGACAATGCGCGCTGCACATGCTTGGATCTGGCAAACAGCAACAAGCCACTCGTCGACATGTCCAGGCGGTGGACGGTCAGCGCGTCGGGATAGGTTTGTTGGATACGTGTGCGCGCGCAGTCGGCCTTTTCCGGACCACGCCCTGGAACAGAGAGCAGTTCGGCCGGTTTCTCCGCGACGATCAGCCAGTCATCGACATGAAGGATCGTCGGCATTTCGGCCGGGGGTGTGTAGGGGGATGTCAAACCAATCCTGCTCCGTTGGAACCAGACCCCCACACATACGTTTGCAGGGGGACGCCTTCGCTCTGGGGGCTGACTGATAAAGGAGTTATGGAAATGAAAAAGCCACTTATTGCAATTCTGTTCGGTCTTGGCGCATTCGGTCTCGCAGCCTGCGACACCAATGAGGGCCCTGCTGAAGAACTCGGTGAAGAAATTGACGACGCTGCAGACGAACTCGAAGACGAAACCAACTAGTCCGGTTTCTCTCGACAAAGAAAAGCCAGCCCTTCGGGGCTGGCTTTTTTATGGGGCTGTTTTGGGCGGGCGTTTCTAGCTGGAGCGCGCAGATGCGGCTGTTAACTCGGCTTTCTGGTGATTGATATTCTTGGCTTCCGCAAAACTCTTCGCATCCAGATCCATCACGTCGACGATTTCGCGCGTGGTCGGGTTGAAGAGCGCGATGCGGTGGCCAAATCGCACGGTCTGGAGGTTCGGCTTTTTCAGGGAACCCTCGAGAATGATTGGAAACTCAGCACTCGTCGCAGGGACTTTTACAGGCAGTATCATGCCGGGAACGATGGAATCTTCCAGCGGCGATGCGCTAAGGCAGATGCCACGTTTCTCAATGCCAATCTCGCAGTCGCGCCCCTGAAGGGAGAAGTCGCGATCATAGATGGCAAAGTCGGCTTCCTGAAAATGATCCACCGGCGTCACGTCAGGCCGGGGCAGGCTCGGCTGTAGCACAACAGCCAGTCCTGCAGCGGCCGCAGCGCCTGTTGAAAATAAAGTAGAAACAATGGTTTCGGGGGTCATGGTGTCCGTCCAGCTATCTGGTGGACCAATGCATTCACCCCGGCTTGGTTCCAGCAAATGTGTCGGGACGTGTCATTCGTGCGGCGCAAGTGTGAGGCGGAAGACCGAGCCCGCGGGGCCGGTTTCAGCCAGGACCAATTCGCCGCCCATGGCTCGCGCCAGCTCTCTAGCGATGACAAGCCCAAGTCCGCTGCCCGTTTGCCGGGTCGTGCCGGCAAACGGGGTGAACAGGTTCGCTGCGGCCTTCTCCGGCATGCCAGGACCCGTGTCGGAAAAGACGATTTCATTGGTCTCTAAGCTGACGAAGATGCGGGAAGGGTCAGACCCGGCCGCTGACATGGCTTCGGCGGCATTTCGGAGCAGGTTTGCGGCGATGCGATGCAGGTGGTCAGGATCGGCCATCACATGTTCCAGCATATGAACATTGTTGACGAACTCGACCGATGGCCAGGCGGCGAGCGCTTCGTCGGCGGCCTCATCGAGCGCCTGTCGCAATTCAACCTGCTCCAGTTCTGCCGGCTGGGGCGTCGCCTTGCCATAGTCCAGCGTTTCGGTTGCCAGTGTGATTGCGCGGGTGAGCGCGCGCTCGAGTCGGGGGGCAGCCTTCTGTACACGCACGTCGTCCGAGCGGGCCAGGGAATCCGAAACCAGTTGGGCGGATGCCAGTGAGTTGCGGAGATCATGGTTGATCTTGGCCACTGCGGTGCCAAGTTCGGCCAAGTGAGAGCGCTGCCGGAAGCTTTCAGCCACGGCGCTCTCCATGTCGGCCAGCGCATTCTGGGCCCTGCCGATTTCGTCGCGCCGTTTGGTGTGAGGCAGGCGACGGGTCCATGAGCCGGGATCCATCCTGAATTGTTCGACGCTCAGCGTAACCCGCTGCATGGGACGCACGACGAGGAGGTGGAGCAAGACATAGATGATCGTGGCGGCGGCAAGTGCGATCAGCAGGGAAAGAGCGGCAATGCGGCGTGCATAGGCCAACAGCGCGGATTTCATCGGTGCGTGCGGCATCAGAACTTCGATGACCCGGTCTTCGTTCACGCCCTGCGCGGTGACGACCAGCACACGGTCATCCGGTGCGAAGAACGCGCCAAACGTATTGGCGACGCGGTTCGTGGATGTTGCCTCTCGCAGGTCGAGCATATGCATGTCGCCATCCAGAGGCATTTGGGCTGGCAATAGCTGGAAACGCATGTCGTCTTCCATTTCGGTGACGGCCCAGACTTCGGCATATTTGAGGAGCTCTGCCGACAATTCTTCGGAAACCGATCGGTCCGGCGCAGCTTCGAGGGCGAGGGATGCGATCCGGGCGGCTTGAACGCGTTCGGTCAGCCAGCTCGTACGGAAACCGGATGCACTCGGCACAAAGATGAAGGCTTCGACGACCAGAATGGCGAGTATGGTCAGGCCAAACAACCGAAATGAGAGGCTGTCGAACCAGCGCGCCCCGGCGCGGGTTTTCGTCAGAGCCGGCGGGGGCAGGTCGGCGGTGTCGTTCACACCGCCTGAACTAGCCTAGGGGATACGTTGGAGCAAGCCGACGAGTCGCTTTGCGCTCTTTCCGAACACAACATCGGCATAGTGCGCATTGGCAGCGCGTTTCACCCCTTCGGCCCGGGTAGGGTAAGGAGAGATGAAATTGGTTAGTTCCTTCACGCCAAGTCCATTGGACATGGCCACAGAAACCAGTTGAAGCAAGTCTCCGGCCTCCTTGCCGACGATTGACGCACCGAGCAGTTTGCCTTTGCGCACAATCAGTTTCACTTCGCCGTCTGTGTCAGCTTCGGCAATGGCGCGGTCGCTCTCCTCGAATTGGAAGCTCGGCGTCGTGATATCGTCTCCATGCTTTTCGCGGGCTTCGGCTTCTGTCAGACCCAGCTGGGCGACTTCCGGCGATGTGTAGGTGACGGCGGGCACCGGCAGGCTGTCTGCTTTTGTCCGCTGCTTGAAGAAGGCGCGGCGGGCAAAAACCGAGGCGTGCCAGCCAGCGATATGCGTGAATTGTTCGCGGCCGGCGGCATCGCCCAGCGCCCAGACCCGGCGGTTTGAGGCTGACCGTAAATTGTCGCCGACAATAATGCCCTTTCGGTCATGATCGACGTCGCCCTTGTCGAGATCCATGCCGTCAAAAACGGTCTGGCGACCGACGGCGACGAGCAGGTGTGATCCTTCGACCGTCCAGGCCTCGCCGTCCTTTGGCTCTGTGTGGACGCGGATGGTCTTTCCGTCCTGTTCAACCTTCGTAGCCTTGTAACCTTCCAGAAGAGTGACGCCTTCGGCGCGCAGGGCTTCGATGGCGATCTCGGCGTGGGCACGGTCGGATCGACCGAGTGCCTTGCCCATCTCGATCACGGTGACCTTGGCACCGAGCCGGACAAAGGCTTGCGCCATTTCCATCCCGATTGGACCGCCGCCGAGGATGACAAGGTGTTCGGGAAAGTCCGGCAGGTCGAAAATGGTTTCATTGGTCAGGTAGGGTGTGTTGGCGAGTCCTTCGATTGGCGGAATGAAGGCACGAGACCCTGTGGCGATGATGATGCGCCGGGCCTTTACCCGCGTGGTCGGGGAGATGACGGTGTCTGGGCTGGCAAACTTTGCATGTTCGCGGATAACCGTGCAGCCAAGGCCTTCAAATCGTTCCTGACTATCGACCGGCGCAATGGTCGCGATGGACGTGCGCACGTGCAGCTTCACCTTTTCCCAATCGATTCTTGGCGATGTGGTCTCGATACCGAACTTGCCAGCCTCGCGCACTTGGGCGGCGGCCTTGGCAGCGCTGAGCAGGGCTTTCGACGGGACACAGCCGGAATTCAGGCAATCACCTCCCATCTCGCCTTTTTCATACAGCACGACCGAGAGCCCGAACTGGGCTGCACCAGCCGCAGCCGACAGGCCAGCTGACCCAGCGCCGATAACGACAAGATCGGCTTTCATCTCGCGCATCGGGGCGGCGCCCGGCGAATGCGGCGCAGGGGAGGTCGCGACCTTGTCTGGATCCGCCGATCCGGCGAGCGGTGCACGGGCATTTTGGTCGGCATTGTCGGACATCAGGCAGCCTCTTCAATCTGGTTGGCCTTCTTGGGAAAGAACTTCTTCCACGCGACGGGTAACAGGGACACAACGCCCAGGGCGATCGCGGCGGGAAGCAGGTTCTGGAAAACGGAGGCAAGATCGGGATCTTCGCCCTTGGCGAAGGTCGCGCCGAGCCCTGCGCCGACCCATGTATAGGCGATCACACCCGGTATGATGCCGAGCGCCGTCGTGATGGCATAATCACGATACTTGGCGCCGAGGATGGCAGGCAGGATATTGGCGACAGGGAACGGCATGGCCGGAATGAAGCGCATGGCAAACATATAGGCCATGGGGCTGTTCTGGAATTCGGTCCGGACCTTGTCGGCATAGCCGCTCGCAATCTTGCGCATGAAGCCGCCCAGCGAAGTCTTCGCGGCAAGAAAGAGCAGGCTGGCGCCGAGGGTTGCGCCCACCACGGTGGCGAGCGTGCCGCCGGCAAGGCCGAACAGGAAGCCGCCACTGATCGTGATCCACAGTGCGCCGGGCAGCATGAAGACTGTGCTGGCTGCATAGACGCCCACATAGGCGGCAATGGCCAGGATCAGGTTGTCTTCAACGAACGCGCGTAGCGAGGCCTGCTGCTGGCGCAGTGTCTCAAGCGAAAGATAGTCGAACAGGCCGAAGAACCATGCGGCGATCAGGCCACCCGCAATCAGGTAGAGGGGCCACAGGCGCAACCAGAGCGGGCGCGAAGCGTGTTGGGTTTCTTCGGTCATTTGGCAGGGTCCGTCCGGGTATCATTGAGCGACCAGTCATAGGTGTAGCCGCGGATTTTGGGCGTAGCGCGGATATTCTCGGCGAGCGCCGGCTCGGCATATTGAAGCAGGTGTTTGATAACGCCATCTTTCGATCCGTCGAAATCAGCCTCGAACCATTTGTAGATAGACGATACAGTAAGGCCGCGGTTTCCGACCGTTACACCACGAGGGTGGTTGATGTAAGCACGCGCAGCGGCGTCGAGGTCTGCATCAAGTGTGTTCGCCGTCCAGGCGCGAGTGAGCAGGTTCGGGCAGCCATAAGAGGCGCAATTGATGGCATAATGGACGCGCGGGTCCCCGAAGCGGGGGCGCAAGATGTCGTGCTCTATGGCATCGAGCGAGACTTCGCGGCCGCCAGCCAATACGGTCACTTTCTTCCAGGGCCCCCCGAACAGGAAACCGTCGCGGATCGAATCCAGCGGGTACTTCTCCGCGATGTAGCGAACCGTCACAGCATTGTAGAGATTGGCCCATGCAGCGAAAGTGGCATCGTCCGTGCCTGTCAGGTCACGCGCCTCGAAGCTGGCGATATAAGTGTCGAGCGTCGCGCGGTCGGCGGGACTGGTAGAAAGCGCGGCATAGTCCACGCGGTTCACGCCGTCCGTGCTTTCATGGACATAGGTTTCAAGAAGCTGGGTCCATGCGTCATTTCCCTGCGCCACACCGGGCAGGGCGAGGCAGCTTGCCAGAGCCAGGCCAACGAGCGGGCGAACAAGAAAGTGGAGATCAGGCATAAGCATCGGGTCTGAAGTATGGGGCGAAAGATGCCCCCGCATAGCCTGATGCCTGGAAAAGATCGCGTCACGACTGCGTGCGCCGGGCTAACGCCCTCGTGAGGGAGATGTCAGCGACTGCCTGCGCTGGCGTGCGCGTCCAGCTCCATCCAGTCCCGGAAGGGTAGGTTGTAGACCATATCCATGACCTCGAACCCTATCCCATTGGGGCGGCGAGAGCTCGAGTTCCAGAGAATGACGACTCCGGTGTCGCGGTCCGGATCGAACAGGATATAGGATCGGTAGCCTTCCACCGCGCCGCGATGGCCAACCACCCGGTCGCCCGCCTCTCCGTATTTGTAGACGCGCCAGCCAAGCGCGTAGCGGGCATCCCGGACTGTACCCCGATAGCGTCGGGACATGCCCGATTGTTCGCGCCGCGTGTAAATGCGCGGGGTCTGGAGCAGTTCGAGGGCGGAATCACTGAGGATATCCGGCAGCAATCCCATATGCGCCCGGGCATAGAGCGCAAGATCGCGGATCGAACCGTTCACGCCGCCGGCTGCAGGGACATTGTAATAATCGTCATTCACAATTTTCTTGCGCGGCGGGCCGGGCGCGCGGCTGCTCTTTGAATGCGGACGGGCCCAGGACCGGGAGTTTTCAAGCCCGGCGCGACCGATGCTGGCCGTTACCATGCCGATGGGTTTGAATATTGAGGTCTCTACGGCATCAGCATAGCGCGACTGGGTCACGTCCTCGATCACTTCGGCGATGCTGTCATAGGCAACATTCTGATAGGTGTGACAGTCACCAATCGGACAGATGGGCTTCAGCGATTTCAGGCTGTTGCGAATCTCGGCTGGGTCCCAACCATCTTCCAGCCGCGTATCATAGGCATTCGGCAGGATACCCAGTCGGTGCGAAAGCACATCTTCGAGCGTCGCCGTGGTTTCACCGCCATTGGGAAGTCGCAGCGTGGTTGCGTATTTCGATACCGGGTCGGTGATGTTCAGGCGCGCTTCTGTCGCAAGGATCGCGACTTCGGTCGCGGCCACGCCTTTGGACAAGGATGCCCAACGAAACACCGTCTCGTCTGTAACGGGCTCTCCGCCCGACTGGGTGATGCCATACCCTTTGGCAAAGGCGACCTCGCCCCGGTCGATCACGGCAACAGAGAGGCCGACAATGTCTTCATCTGCGGCGAGCCGCGTCAGCCGGGCATCCAGACGGTCATAGTCTATGAACTGTGCGTGCGCTGTGATGGGAAGCGCGATCATGGCCAACAGGCACGGGATGGCAAAGCGTGGAAACCGCATTGGACCTCTTCGAACTCTTTTGCCCAGCCTCAGCGTGCAGAGTTCACAAGACTCTCTGGCCATGTAAAGAGTCTTGGGCGCGGAGAGACAGATTTATTCGGTTCTGGCTGTCGGTTCGGCTTGACTTCGAACCTCTGCTGCCTGTATTGGCCCCTCTTTCCGAGATTCTTAGCTTTCAGAGCAGACCCATGAAACGCACTTTCCAGCCAAGCAACCTTCGCCGCAGCCGCACCCATGGTTTCCGCGAGCGCATGTCGACTAAAAACGGCCGCAAGGTGCTGGCACGTCGCCGCGCCAAGGGCCGCAAGTCACTGTCCGCTTAAGGCGGCAGGCCACGGACCGTCTCACGCAGGCGGCAACAGGCCATGACCAGCAAAACAGATAAAACCGAATTTGAGGTCGCCCGTCTTCGCGTGCGACCTCAATTTCTTTATGTGCGTCACGGAAAAACCGAGCGGCGCAACGCCCTTTTGGTGCAGGCGCGACGCCGTAAAGGGGCCAGTCCGGGCGCGCATGCCGGCGCTGGATTTACCGCCACCAAGAAGATCGGGAATGCGGTCATTCGCAACCGGGCGAAACGGCGCTTGCGCGAAGCGGCGCGTGTTCTCTTGCCGCAGCATGGAAAACCGGGGTGGGATTATGTCTTCATTGCACGTATGGACACCGCTGACATTGCGTGGCCGCGTTTGCTTGACGATATGGAAAGCGCGCTGATAAGCCTCGCCGCTGATTAACCCCTGCCGCCGATTCCGGCGTGCTCAAAAGATTTGCCGGGATCCCGCCAGATGGAAAAACCTGACCAGCGCAATTTTCTGATCGCCATGGTCGCGATGATCGCGTTCGTTTTTGCCTACCAGGCCTTCATCATGAAGCCCGCCCAGGAAGAATTCGAAGCCAATCAGGCCGTGCGCGAGGCCGAGCAGCAAACCGGCCCGACAGTGGCCTCTGATGCGCCGGCGATTGCTGAAATCAAGCCGGTCGAGGAAGCGCTGCAGGATGATGCCCGCGTGCCGTTTGATGCCGCCTCTGTGGATGGGTCGATCCGCCTTGCTGGCTCGCGCATCGACGATCTCAGCCTGAAAAAGCACTACCTCACTGTCGACAAGGAACAGGAAGTTCGCCTGTTTCGTCCGGAAAACACCGAGTTTGGATATTTCGCCACCTGGTATTGGGCGGATGGATCGAAATTGGTCGCAGGACGCAATTCGCCCTGGAGCCAAGTCGGGGAAGGGCAGCTGACGCCCGGCAATCCGTTGATACTGCGGCTCGAGACAGAAGGCCTTGTCATCGACCGGGTGATCTCTGTTGATGAGGACTATCTCTTCACCTTCACGGATACGGTCACCAATAATTCCGGCGAAGCGCGCCAGCTTCGCGCGATTGGCTCGATCGAGCGGCATGGGGATTACAAGGAATTCCTTGAGACAACCGATCCGGGCTCCTCGGCCAAGAACGGCCTTGCACATATGGGTCTGATGGGCGTCGTGAACGGCGAACTGCGCCTGAAGAAATACAAGCCCTTGTTCCAGTTGAAGGACATCAAGGGCGAGACCAGTGAAGGCACGTTCCCATCTGACCAGGGCGGTTGGTGGGGCCTGTCGGACATGTATTGGCTGGGCGCGCTCGTGCCCCAACAGGACCAGTTCTTTGCGGGCCTTGTTGACAAGCGCAAGCTGTCACGTGGCCAGCCGCTGGAAGTGCGCACGGAATCCGCGCCACTGACGATTGCGCCCGGCGAAAGCCAGACCATGGCCAACAGCCTTTATGCCGGTGCGAAACGGTTTGAAGTGCTGCAACAGTATCAGAACGAACTGGGTATTCCCGGAATGGTGGATGCCATCGACTGGGGCTGGGCCTTCTTCCTGACCAAGCCCTTCTTCTATGCGCTGGAATGGCTGTCCGGCATTGTGGGCTCGTTTGGCTGGGCGATTCTGGCCTTCACGGTTCTGATCAAGCTCCCGCTCGTGCCGCTCTACAATCAGAGCTACAAGTCCATGGCGAAAATGAAGAAGCTGCAAGAGCCGATGCAGGAAATCCGCGAGCGCTTCAAAGCCGATCCGCAGCGCCAGCAGCAGGAAGTCATGAAGCTGTACAAACAGGAAGGCGCGAACCCGGTCGGCGGCTGTTTGCCGATCCTGTTCACGATTCCCATCTTCTATGCGCTCTACAAGACGCTTTATGTGACCATCGAGATGCGCCATGCCTCTTTCGGCTTCCTGAAGGATTTGTCGGCACCTGATCCCACGGCCATCGGCAACCTGTTCGGTCTCATCCCGTGGTGGTCAGCCGCGGACATCAAGGCGATTCCGATCATCGGCATCATCATTGGTATTGGCATCCTGCCAATTCTCTATGGCGTGACCATGGCGGCCATCCAGACTCTCAGCCCGCCACCTCCAGACCCGACACAGCGCCGGATCATTCAGGCCATGCCGCTGGTCTTCATGTTCGTGTTCGGCGGATTTGCGGCAGGCCTTGTGATGTACTGGGTATGGTCAAACCTGCTCTCCTTCGCGCAGCAATATTTCATCATGCGGCGGAACGGTGTCGACACCGAGATTGGCAAATTTGTCAGCCGACTTGTGCGCGGCAAGAAGAAAGCGGCGGACTAGTCTGATGGAAACCGGAGACGCCTTCAGTGAAGACGCGCTCGAAGCGGGCCGCGTCCTGTTCGCCGGGTCGGTCGTGTTTGTCAAAGGCGTGGTGGACCTGAAGGGCCTGCCCACAGCGGATCGTCCGGAAGTCTGCTTTGCGGGGCGGTCCAATGTCGGCAAGTCATCGCTCATCAACGCGCTGACCAATCGCGCCAAGCTGGCGCGGTCTTCTGCGGAACCCGGCCGCACGCGCGAGATCAATTATTTTGACCTCGGCGAAGGCCGCATGTTCCTCGTCGATCTGCCGGGCTTTGGCTATGCCAAGGTCAGCCGGACACAGGCCGAGGGCTGGATGCGGCTGACACGCTCCTATCTTCGGGGCCGTCCGTCGTTGCGCCGGGTGTTCCTGTTGGTCGATTCTCGCCGGGGCCTGATGGACACTGACGAGGAGGTTATGACCATGCTCGACAAGTCGGCGGTCACCTATCAGATCGTCCTGACCAAGGTCGACAAGATGCAGAAGTCCGAAGTCGAAAAGCTCGTTGAAGAGATCGCCGGCAAGCTGAAAAAACGCGGCGCGGCGCATCCAGTTGTTCGCCAGACTTCGTCTGAGAAGGGGTGGGGCATCCCCGAACTTCGCGCCGAAATCGCCGGACTGGAATAGCGCCACGAATTGAGATTACATGTGCGCCGGAGAATAATCTGGAGCCGTGCATTCATGCCAATCGAGATCAAAGTTGATGACGTGACCAGCCCTGCCATGCTGGCCCTTCTCCAGACGCACGCGAATTTGATGTTGGCATTATCCCCTCCGGGCAGTTGCCACTTCCTGCCTGCGGAAGGATTGCGGGCACCGGACGTGACAGTCTGGTCAATGTGGGACGAGGAAGTTCTCGTTGGGTGCGGGGCACTGAAGGAGTTGCCAGGCGGTGTGGGCGAAGTGAAATCCATGCATACGCGTTCGGACCTGCGCGGGCAGGGGCATGGCCGCCGCATGCTGGAACACATCATGGCCGAAGCAGAGCAGCGCAACTATTCGGCGCTGTATCTGGAAACCGGGTCCATGGTCGGATTCCTGCCAGCACGGCGCATCTATGAGGCGTATGGCTTTGTCTATTGTTCGCCATTTGGTGACTACACGCTTGATCCGAACAGCGTGTACATGCATCGGGCCCTCTAGAATTCGAGTTTGTCACGGCGGCGATCCGCGCTAAAGGGGCCCGCATGACAGACCAGATCTCCGCTGCGCAATTCACCGCCCAGACGCTCTCAGAAGCGCTGCCCTATATCCAGCGCTATGCTGGCAAGACAATTGTCGTGAAGTATGGCGGTCACGCCATGGTGGACGAGCGCCTGTCGGCAATCTTTGCGCGCGACGTGGTTTTGCTGAAAACACTGGGAATTCATCCCGTCATCGTGCATGGCGGCGGGCCTCAGATTGGCAAATTGCTGGACCGGCTGGGCATCGTGTCCGAATTCAAGGGCGGCCTGCGGGTAACCGACGAAGCGACGATGGAAGTGGTCGAGATGGTCCTGTCGGGGCCTATCAACAAATCCATTGTGCGGGCGATCAATCAGGCGGGCGGCAAGGCCGTTGGCCTGTCCGGGTCGGACGGCAATCTGATCCAG
This sequence comes from Hyphomonas sp. UBA3195, assembly GCF_002366485.1. Lineage (NCBI taxonomy): Bacteria > Pseudomonadati > Pseudomonadota > Alphaproteobacteria > Hyphomonadales > Hyphomonadaceae > Hyphomonas > Hyphomonas sp. UBA3195. The sequence continues at coordinate 3,737 of NZ_DEXB01000042.1, read as the reverse complement.
GCCGAGAAGGCCAAGAAAACCGAACGCGATCCGGACAGCCATATCGAACAGGTTCTGGACCTTGGATTTGTGGGTGAGCCGACTGCAGTGGATACAAGCGTGATCGATGCGCTCCTGAAGTCCGACTCCCAGTTGATTCCGGTGGTTGCCCCGGTCGGAGTCGGCAAGGATGGCCATCGTTACAATGTGAATGCAGACACATCTGCCGGCGCGCTGGCCTCGGCACTGGGCGCTAGCCGCCTGTTCCTGCTGACAGATGTCGCTGGCGTGCTCGACAAGCAGAAGAATTTGATGCGCGAGATTGCCGTGGATGCCATTCCTGACCTGATCGCGGACGGCACAGCTGCAGGTGGCATGATACCGAAGCTTGAAACTGCGGCCCAATCCGTAAAACATGGGGTCGGGGCGGCAGTGATCCTCGATGGGCGTGCCCCGCACGCCCTGCTCATGGAGCTATTTACCGAACATGGCGCAGGTACGCTCATTTCTTAAAGGTCTTGCTTTTGTTGCAGCAGCGGCGGGTTTGCCCGCAATAGCGCACGCACAAGGGACGGGCGATGGTTGGAAGCTGTGTAACGAGACCAGCTTTATCATCGAAACAGCGGTTGGCCGCCCTGTAGGCGGCTCCGTCAATGTGGATGGCTGGACCAAATTGCAGCCAGGCTCCTGTCAGGTCGCCGTGCGGGCGCCGCTCGATCCGAAAATCCATTATGTCTATGGGCGTACATCGACGGCCCATCGGGGTGGCCTGAGAGAGTGGGGCGGCGAGCGCGAACTCTGCGTGGACCCCACCGGTGGTTTCTCGTTGGAAAGCCCGCCCAATTGCAATGCAATGGGTCTGGAAGCGCGAGGTTTCCGGGCGGTCGACATTTCCAGCCGCTCCCGCTGGACGACAACTTTCACCGAAATCGAAAATTATGACCGCGCGACCGCGCAGGCAGCCGGGATTCAGCGCCTGCTGGAAGAGGCGGGCGTATTGTCAGGCGCGATTGATGGCCGGATCGGATACAAGACCCGCACCGCCATCGGCAAATTTCTGGAAGAGAACAATCTGCCTGACTCGACGTCGGATTCAGACCTCATCGACTTCCTGGAGCAGGTGGCGAAGGAGAATGGCCGCAATGTCGGGTTTACCCTGTGCAACCGCACCGACAAACGGATCTGGAGCGCCATCGGACGCCGCGGCACCGAGGGCTGGGAGAGCCGTGGCTGGTGGATGCTCGAGGCGGGAGGTTGCGCGCGAGTGATCGACAAGGCCCTTCGCGGCACCGAGCACTATGTCTTTGGCGAGATGGAAGATGGGACGCGCATCCGAACGCTGGCAAAGGCATCGGATCCGTTCTGTGTGGGCCGGGCAAAGTTTGCGATCGTTGGCCGGGATGACTGCGAAGCGTCCGCCTATCGCACTGCGCTGTTCGCTGCCGCACCGGAGCCAGTTGACCAGCGTCTCGTGTTTGAGTTCTTCGAGCGGGACTTCGCCAAGGCCGGTAGTCAATGACCTCTCCAAAGGCGGGTGTACACCTCGCACCGTTCGGCAATTTCGGACATGTTACGGATTGGGTGTTCGACCTCGACAACACGCTCTATCCAGCAGAGTGCGACCTGTTCGCCGAGATCGACACGCGCATGACGGATTTCGTCTCGCGCCTGCTGGAATTGCCGCCGCTGGAGGCGCGCAAGGTGCAGAAACATTATTATGCAACCTATGGGACGACGCTGTCCGGCCTGATGAAGGTGCACAAGATCGATCCTGCCGATTTTCTGCATCATGTGCATGACATAGACTTGTCGCCACTGCCGGACTTGCCGGTTTTGCGCCAGGCAATCAGCGCGCTGCCGGGTCGGAAATTCGTTTACACGAATGGCTCGCGTCGCCATGCCGAGCGGGTTGTTGACAAGATGGGGCTGGAAGACCTGTTCCACGGGAGCTTCGGTATCGAGGACGCTGAGTACACTCCCAAGCCGAACCAGAGCTCCTATGATCGGTTTTGTGCGCTGCATGATGTGGCCCCGCGCAAGGCAATCTTCTTCGAGGATCTCGCGCGCAATCTCCTTCCAGCCAAGGATATGGGCTTCACGACGGTTCTGGTGCACTCCGAAAAGGATTGGAGCCACGAGCCGATTGAGGCGCGTCCTGCCAATCTGGACGATCTGTTGGGGGATGACGGGCCTGACCACATAGACTATGTGACGGGCGACCTTGCTGCCTTCCTTGAGGCGGCGATTGAAACACTCGACTAAGACCTGCCCCCGGAGAGACAGATGACACAAGCCCTGGCCAATGCGATTGAACAGGCGTGGGAAAGCCGCGACACCCTGAACACACAGACACGGGGTGAGGTGCGCGAAGCCGTCGAGGCGGCCATTGACCTGCTCGACTCCGGTGAGGCCCGCGTGGCCAGCCCAAATGGCGACGGCAACTGGACTGTCCATCAATGGCTGAAAAAGGCTGTTCTGCTGTCCTTCCGCTTGAATGCCAATGGCATGATTTCCGGCGTGCCCGGCGGCGGCAACTGGTGGGACAAGGTTCCATCGAAATTTCAGGGCTGGGGCTCATCCGAATTCGAGGCCGCGGGCTTTCGTGCGGTGCCCCCGGCCGCTGTGCGCCGCGGCGCCTTCATTGCGAAGAATGCGGTCCTGATGCCGTCCTATGTGAACATCGGCGCCTATGTCGGCGAAGGCACAATGATCGACACCTGGGCCTCCGTCGGCTCGTGCGCGCAGGTCGGCAAGAATTGCCATATCTCGGCCGGCACCGGCATTGGAGGCGTCCTTGAACCGCTGCAGGCGAACCCGACCATCATCGAAGACAATTGCTTCATCGGCGCACGGTCCGAAGTGGTCGAGGGCGTGGTCGTCGGAGAAGGCTCGGTGATTGCCATGGGCGTCTTCATCACCCAGTCCACCAAGATCGTGGATCGCCACAGCGGCGAGATCACCTATGGCAAGGTGCCGCCTTATTCCGTCGTCGTGCCGGGCACGCTGCCCGACAAGAATGGCGGCCCGAGCCTCGCCTGCGCCGTCATCGTCAAGACCGTCGACGCCCAGACCCGCTCAAAGACCGGTGTCAACGAACTGCTGCGGGACTGATCTAATGCCAAGGGTCTGTCCTGTGCTGCCGTGGCGGCACGGTTTGACAGGTCGTTCGGTGCGCTTCCATCCTGCCTGAAATCAGGAAGAGGGGAGGGCTGAATGGCCAAGTCACTGAAACAGCACAAGCCGGTCGGCGAAGACTATCTCGCGACGGTGAGTCCGAAACTGCGGGTCGCACATGCATTCCCATTTCCGGCGTCCGCCGTCTGGGCCGCCTTGCTGGACGCAGAGGCATGGACGGAATGGCTGCCGATTACGAACGTGGTCTGGACGAGCCCGGAGCCGTTCGGGGTCGGGACCACGCGCACCGTCGAGATCGGGGACCAGAAAGTCGAGGAAACCTTCTTTGCCTGGGAAGAGGGCAAGCGGATGGCTTTCCGGTTTGAAAAGTCGACGCTGCCGGTCTCGGCCGCGGTTGAGGACTATGTCGTCGTTGAAACGCCGGAAGGCTGCGAGCTGCGCTGGGCGGGTAAGGCCAGTGCGCCGCTGATCCTGGGCGGAATTGTCTCCAAACAGCTTGCCAAGGGCCTGAAAGACGGCATGCCGAAACTCGAAGCCCTGATCCGGGACAATCCGGGCCGGTTCGGACTCTAGCCTGATTCCTTCTTGAGGATCAGCCAGCGGTAGATGCCGATGAAGTTGAT
>NZ_DEXB01000044.1:0-19383 GCF_002366485.1 Hyphomonas sp. UBA3195 | reverse complement strand
ACAGCGTCATCAGCCATTGGTTTCTCCTCCTTGCGGGTGATAGGGTGCCCGCTCATAAGCCCATTTGATTAAGCAATTACAGCGTCTATCAGGAAGGTCCAGAGCGTCCAGATGCCCACCCCTGCGTCAATTGATGCAATTAAGGCCCTCACCGAGTGGTGGGGCGACATGGGCGTGGAAGTCGATGACGCCGCGGTAAAGGCCTATCTGAAGGTTGCCGACAGTGCCGCGCCGCCTGCTGCAGTTGCCCAGGATGCCCCTGTGCGCCGCCCACGCCGGAAGAAAACGGACTGGGTTGAAGAGGCCAAAATTGCCGCAGCGGCCTGTGATTCGGTCGAGGCGCTAAAAGCCGCCATCGTAGCCTTTGAAGGCAGCCCGCTGAAAAGCGCATCAGAAAATACAGTCGTCTATGATGGCACGCCGGGTGCCAGCCTGATGGTGATCGGCGAAGGGCCGGGCGCCGAAGAGGACCGCAAGGGCCTGCCCTTTGTGGGCAAGGCCGGACAGCTGCTCGACAAGATGCTGGCGGCCATTCACCGTGACCGCACGGAAAATGCCTTCATTACCAATGTGAATTACTGGCGCCCCCCGGCCAACCGGAATCCGGAAGCCGAGGAGCTCGCCGTATGTCGTCCGTTTGTGGATCGGATGGTGGAACTGGTCGCTCCGAAAGTGATTATTGCCGCGGGCGGCGTGCCAGCCAAGTCCTTGCTCGATAGCGCAGATGGCATCATGCGCCTGCGTGGCACGGAACATGTTTTCAAGACCGTCGGTGGATTCACCGCCCCGCTGATCCCAATCCTGCACCCGGCCTATCTTTTGCGCCGCCCACAGGACAAGTCCCGCGCATGGCGGGACTTGTTGCTGGTGGAGAAACGGCTCGGGGAGCTTGAATCGTGAAAAAGGGGAATTCAAGGCTTGGCGAATTCGGCAAGGGCATCCTGACACTTTTGACCGTTGGCTTCCTCGTCTTTCTTCTGGCTCTTGCACTGACGCACTGGCTGCTGAGTGTGCCATTATTGCAAACAGTGCTTTCGGTAGCCATCGGCGCGGGCTTCGTCATTGGCTCAATTGCGGCGTGTTCCAGACCCCTCCGAAATTGGATCTATGATAATTTTTACCTTCCGGACCTGCCATTTTGACGGGGTCAAAATGGTCAGCGTCCCCACTGGCCTGAGCGCCAAAAACCGGGACCGTCAGAACTAATCAGGTAATTATTCCTCCAGAGCCTCCTCGGCCTTCTGATCAACCAGCTTCATTTCGCGTTGCTTGCGCTCAAGGAAGGCTTCGCCGATCGAGCCATCTTTATCAGGGCCAATCACGTCCTTTGCGACGGGGAAGATTTCGGTCTCTTCCTCATCGATATGATGCTCGTAATCATGGCGCAGCGTCTTGAAACGCGTCAGCCAGCCAGGGGAACTCATGTCCATTTCATCCAGTTCCTGAATGATGTCGTCCAGTTCCTTGTGCTCGGCAACCGAGTGACGGCCCTTCGGCTGGCCCGCCTCGCCCTTCATCAGGGGCGCATAAAATGTCTCTTCCTCGGCGGCGGCATGCCCGCCCACATCGTAATAGAACTCCTTCCAGAGCTTGCGGCGCTTGGACGAGTCGCCTTCTGTCTCGGCCAGTTGGGCCAACAGGTCGCGATGGGAGTCATGGTCTTTCTTCAGGGTTTCGTAAATCGAGGGCATGTGAGGGATCCTTTGTCTGGTTTCTCTCAAACGCGTTAACCCCTGCCCGGTTCCGCGCCATGCGATTGCCTGATAGGGAGAAAAAATGCCCGCACCGCTCTCGATCATCATTCCCACACTGAACGCCGCCAGCGGCCTGCCGGAGTGTCTGCAGGCCTTGATGCCGGGGCTTGAGCTGGGGCTGATCCGTGAGGTGATTGTCTCAGATGGCGGCTCTGATGATGCTACGCCGCGCATTGCTGGGGACACCGGCGCGACGTGGATCACCGGCACCAGCGGTCGCGGCGCGCAACTCGCCGCCGGCGCCGACACTGCACGCGGCGACTGGCTGCTCTTTCTGCATGCCGACACGTATCTCTCGCCCGACTGGGCTGAACGCGCCGCCCACCATATGGAGCGCCGCGCTGAATCGGCCGCGGCTTTCACACTGAGATATCGCTCGGACGATCGCGCCGCCCGCTGGCTGGAAGCTCGCGCCAATCGGCGCGCGCGCATGTTCGGCCTGCCCTATGGCGATCAAGGTCTGCTGATCTCCCGCAAGCTGTACGATGCGGTCGGCGGCTTTGCCGACGTGCCCTTGATGGAAGACGTGATGATAGCAAGGGCCCTCGGCAAGAAACGGCTTGTCCTCCTGAGCGCCGACGCGCGCACCTCGGCTGAAAAGTATGAGCGCGATGGCTGGCGCAAGCGCGCCTGGAGCAATGCCTTCCTGCTCACCCGTTTCTTGTTGGGGGCGAAACCTGAAATCCTCGCCAAGGCGTATCGTTGATGCGGCGCACCCGTGTCCTCATCTTCGCCAAGCCGCCCCGCATGGGGCTGGCCAAGACGCGACTCGCCGCCGGTTTGGGCCGTACCGAAGCGCGCCGCATTGCACATTTCACGCTCGCCCGCACCATGCGAGCCGTCCGCTCCAGCGGCCTGGACGTGGCCCTCTATCTCGCGCCAGACTACGCGCTTGGCGAAACACTGGGCGGAACTTGGCCGCCACACCTGCCCCGCTTCAGTCAGGGGTCAGGCACGCTGACCGAGCGACTTGGCAAAGGCCTCGCCGACTCGCCGAATGGGCCGGTCCTCTTCATTGGCACCGATGCTCCGGACATTTCTGCCACTCTGCTACGCCAGGCCGTTCGTGCGTTACAACGCAACGATGCCGTATTTGGCCCAGCAGATGATGGCGGCTTCTGGCTTTTCGGTGTGAACAAACGCCCCGGTCTTCCATCACTTTTCGACAATGTACGCTGGTCCGGCCCTCATGCACGCGCTGATGTGCAAGCAAACCTTCCCTCCTCATTTCGCCTGACACTGTTGGAAACATTGCAGGATCTGGATGAAGAGCCGGATTGGCGAAGGTGGAATGCAAACAAACTTCGTTAACTTGACCCAGGTTATCGTCCCCAACGGAAAAGCATTGTCCAACAGAATTCTTGGCCCCAGAGAGCAGGACGCCCATGTATCGACTGATCTATATCAGCACTGCGTCTGACGCCCTCACGTCCGCCGATGTCGATGCGATTGTTGACGCGTCGATCCGCAATAATGCACCTCGGAACATAACGGGGGTCCTGATCTATAATGGTTTGAACTTTCTCCAGGTGCTGGAAGGCACACGACTGAACGTCGAAGAGGTCTTCAACCGTATTGTCCAAGACCCTCGCCATATTTCGGTCACCACGGTTCTGGCTGAATCCGCAGAGCTGCGCATGTTTGCCGGCTGGAGTATGGCCGGACGAAAGACCTCGGCGCTGGCTGGCCGACATGAATATGAGAAGATCGGTGAAACGCAGGATGTCCTGGCCCGCCAGATGCCAGCCCGTGTCCGCCAAATTCTGGAAAATTTCTGCTCGCTCAAGGGCATTTGATTCCACAGGTTTTCGGCATTCACCGAAATTTATGTTCTTGATTTGTTCCGTTATCTGTGGCCTGTTCTGGTCATGAGAACTGGACAGAAACTCTCCCCCACCGGCAGAATAAATTTGATCGACACACGCCAGGTTGAAGAACGCTTCCAGCAGCGTGGGCGCGGAGCGATCTCAAACCAGACCGGCCGTTTCGAGCTCGAAACACGCCAGGCCTTTGATGATGGCTGGGGCACGATTGAGGATGATGACAGCCGGATGGAGACCCTTCTGATGAAGGATTCGGCCCGCACCATCATCACCTTCAACAAATCGCCTGACATCTCGTTCGACAGAACGGTAAATCCGTATCGCGGCTGCGAGCATGGCTGCATCTATTGCTTTGCCCGACCAACCCATGCCTGGGGCGGGCTTTCGGCAGGGCTCGATTTCGAGAGCAAGCTGTTCTTCAAGGACAATGCCGTCGAGCTGCTGAAACGGGAATTGTCGCGGCCACGCTATATCCCCCGGGTCATCGCGATGGGTATGAATACCGATGCCTACCAGCCCGTAGAGCGGGAAAAGCGCCTGACCCGTAGCCTGCTGGAGGTTCTGTCCGCGCACCGCCACCCGCTCAGCCTTTTAACCAAGTCAGCTCTGATCCAGCGCGACATCGACCTGATCGCGCCGATGGCCGAAGCAGGGCTTGCACGAGTTGGCATCTCTCTGACCACGCTGGATCGCACGCTCTCACGCAAGATGGAGCCGCGCGCCGCCACGCCGCAGCGTCGACTGGACACGATCCGCGCCCTCAGCGACGCAGGTATTGAAGTAACCGTAATGACTGCGCCAATCATTCCCGGCCTCAATGATCATGAGATCGAAAACCTGCTGGAAGCCGCCGCCGATCATGGCGCGACCCGTGCGGGCTATGTGCTGTTGCGCCTGCCCTACGAGATCAAGGATCTGTTCCATGAATGGCTGGTCCAGCATGTACCGGATCGGGCCGCCCGGGTGATCAACCACATCAGGGACATGCGCGGCGGCAAGGATTATGACGCCAACTGGCATGAACGGATGCGCGGCGGCGGCCCGGTGGCCGACATCATCTCAAGGCGCTTCGGCCGCTGCGCTGCCAAGCTCGGCATGAACCAGCCACGGGGCGCCCTGCGCACTGACCTCTTTCGCATCATTGAGGATTACGGCGGCCAGATGCGCCTCGATATCTAGGAGAAATCGAGCACAATCCGTCCGTCGATGTCACCCGCGAGCATCTTGTCGAATACACTGTTGATCTCTTCCAGACGTGCCGTTGCCGTATGGGCTTTCACGGCGCCAAGCTTGGCGAAATCCAGCGATTCCTGGAGATCCAGCCGCGTCCCGACAATGGACCCGCGCACCGTGATCCCATTCAGCACCATGTTGAAAATCGACAGAGGAAAGTCGCCGGGCGGCAATCCGTTCAGCGAAACCGTCCCACCCCGCCTGACCATGCCGAGCGCTTGCTCAAAGGCCTTCACTGACACGGCCGTGACGAGAGCGCCATGTGCTCCGCCAATCTCCTTGCGCAGGAAGGCTGCCGGATCCGTTTTGGCGGCATTCACAGTCACTTCCGCGCCAAGCTGTTTCGCGAGAGCAAGCTTGGAATCATCGATATCCACCGCCGCCACGCGACGCCCCATGGCTTTTGCGTATTGAACCGCCATGTGGCCAAGACCGCCCACGCCTGAAATCACCACCCAGTCGCCGGGCTTGGTGTCGGTCACCTTGAGCCCCTTGTAGACCGTAACGCCTGCGCACAGGATCGGTGCGATTTCCACGAATGGAATATTATCCGGCAAATGCCCCACATAGTTCGGGTCCGCTATGGCGTATTCGGCAAACCCGCCATTCACGGAATAGCCGGTATTGCGCTGGCTCTCGCAGAGAGTCTCCCAGCCGCCCATGCAATGATCACAATGCCCGCACGCGGAATAGAGCCACGGCACGCCCACCCGGTCACCTTCCTTTACATGCGTGACACCCGCTCCCACGCCCGAGACGAAACCAACGCCCTCATGACCCGGTATGAAGGGCGGATTGGGCCTTACCGGCCAGTCACCATGCGCGGCGTGCAAATCGGTATGGCAGACGCCGCACGCTTCGATCTTCACCTGAATTTCGCCCGGCCCCGGCTCCGGAGTTTTCACCTCCTCAATCACCAGCGGTTTGCCAAATTCACGCACCACGGCGGCTTTCATGCTTTTTGCGGTCATTGTCGTCTCGCCTCCATTTTCCGGAAGTGTAGGCAAAGCCTCAGAAAGCGGGATAAGGACAAACCCTGAATTTGGTGGGGTAACGGGTCTTTTCCGAAATGTGGCCTTGCATGCCGCACCTTACACACTGCCAATTCACAGGCTTTCCCCGATTTTATCCACAGCACTATCCACAGGGAAAATCTGCGGTTAGTTTCGATATCGAAACATTTCGGGCTGATTCGGATGCGCAATAATTAGGGATTCAGAAACCGGCGTCCGGCACTGATTCGCGCTTCGATAAGACACATAGCGCAAGCGGGGCTGAACCAATGGAATTACAGAAGAACGTGATCATGCAGGGCGATTGCATCGACATCCTGTCACGCCTGCCGGACAGGTCGGTTGATCTCGTCTTTGCCGACCCTCCCTACAACCTCCAGCTTGGTGGTGGTCTGACCCGTCCCGACCAGTCCGTGGTCGATGGTGTTGACGACGATTGGGACAAGTTCGACAGCTTCGATGCCTATGACCTGTTCTGCCACCAGTGGCTGGAAGAGTGCCGCCGCGTCCTGAAGGATGATGGCGCAATCTGGGTGATTGGCTCGTACCACAACATCTTCCGCGTCGGCGCGATCCTGCAGGATCAGGGCTTCTGGATCCAGAATGACGTGATCTGGCTGAAATCGAACCCCATGCCGAACTTCAAGGGCACCCGCTTCCAGAATGCCCACGAAACCCTGATCTGGGCCGGAAAGTCCGAACAGTCTAAATGCACATTCAATTACGACGCGCTGAAAGTCTTCAATGACGACAAGCAGATGCGCTCCGACTGGATGATCCCGCTTTGCACAGGCGGCGAGCGCCTCAAGGATGACGACGGCAAGAAAGCCCACCCGACGCAGAAGCCGGAAAGCCTTTTGCAGCGCGTCCTGCTGGCAACGACCAATCCGGGCGACACGGTCCTCGACCCATTCTCCGGCACCGGGACCACCGCCGCCGCTGCCAAACGCCTCGGTCGCAACTATGTCGGCATCGAGCGCGACGAGACCTATGCGCGCCTGTCGCGGGCCCGCCTGAAGGCTATCGAGCCCATTGAAGGCGCTGTGCTCGAAACGGAGCGCAGCAAGAAATCCCTGCCGCGCGTGCCATTCGGCGCACTACTGGAAAATGGCTGGCTGAAACCTGGCGACCGCCTGTTCAGCCCACAGCGCCGCTATCAGGCACGCATTCGCGTCGACGGGTCGCTGACCACCGGCACGTCCACCGGATCGATCCACCGCCTCGGCGCACATGTCCAACAGGCGCCGGCCTGTAATGGCTGGACTTATTGGCACTATGAGGATCCCAAGCGGAACCTCGCTCCAATCGACATGCTGCGCCGACGCTACCGCGAGGAAATGGGCCTCAACTAGCGCCTGTCCGACCCCTTGGACGAAGGCGGCGCTGGATCAATCCTGCGCCGCTTTTTCTATGGCATCATAATAGCGTTGCCAGCAGATCTGTCCGATCTGATTGTATTCCAGCATCTTGTCCGCCATCCGCAGGAACCCTTCCTGGTCTCCGAGCGCCGGTGGCAGCAATGGGTCGAAATTGATCGCCCGGATCACCGGCTGCCCGATCAGGAGGGTCTCGCGCGCTGCCTCATCCACGCTGCGCGTCATCAAGCCAGCCAGACTGGTCTCCATGGCCTGGATCGCGCGCGCATAGGATTGCGACAACTCTTCCGGTGACCACAGGCGCGTCCAGTCAAACGCCCCCGCCATCGCGACCTGAGAGGTTCGGGTCAGGATAATACCGTCATCCGCGCCGATATCGATCAGACTGGTCCGATGCGTGTCCAGTTCACTCGCCAGGTTGGCAGGACGAACCCAGAAACCTTCCTCCGTCTGCTGGTATCCGAACAGGGCCAACGCCCGCTCACGTGCCCGAAGCTGCTTGCGGTCGCTCCGGCCAAGATGCTTGGTCAACGCCACCAGCCAGTCGCCATTCCAGTCGACCACCCGGTCAGCCACATTCTGCCACTGCTGCACCCGACGCTTGAGTGCCTGCGCTCTGGGGCCTGGAACATAGACACCGCGTTCTCGGCTCTCCAGCAAATCATCCTTCATCAGGCGCGTCACAGCCACACGCAGGGTCGCCGCCTCGATCCCGAACAGTGCCGCCGCATTGATAAGTCGGCCAATCGGCTGGGGCGCATCCGTCGTACTGCTCATCAAGGACAGGATAAGCGCGCGCGCTGACACGTCTTCAGACTTGAGAGGTTCAAAATAATACACGAATTGACTCATAATGAAATTATATGTAACAAACCTTAAAGCACAGGATGGAGACCTGCCATGTCGAACACGATGAAGCTATCCGAAGCGCTGACAAAGGATGAGCTTCGCGAGTTGCGCACGAAGTCTGATCTTCGCGCGTTGGCGACGCTTGTCTGGAATTGGGGGTTGATCATTGCGGCCTTTGCGGTCGCCATCATCTGGCCAAATCCGCTGACAATCCTCGCAGGTATCCTCATTCTGGGCGGTCGCCAGCTCGGCCTGGGCATCATCAATCACGATTGCGCCCACCACGCCTTTTTCAAGAGTCAGAGGGTCGATGATTTCGTGGGCCACTGGATCGCGGGCGCGCCGATGAACATCTCCCTGCCCGCCTATCGCGCCTACCATTTGAAGCACCACAAATATGCGGGCACGCCAGACGATCCGGACATCATCTTTGTAAAGAACTACCCTGTCCCGAAGGACAGCCTGCGTCGAAAATTCGTGCGCGACCTGACCGGCCAGACGGGCCTGCGCGATACGCTGCGCAAGATCCGCAGCTTCAAACTATCGCGCAACTGGCCGTGGCTCACGTTCCATATCGCACTGGCCGGCACCCTCACCGCTATTGGCGCACCGTGGGCCTACCTCATGTGGTGGGCGGCAGAACTCTTCATCTATCCAGCCATTGTGCGCCTGCGCCAGATCGGCGAGCATGGCACCGCGAAAGACCGGACCAGCCTCGATCCGCGCCTCAATACCGGCACCACGATCGCCCCATTCTGGCAGCGCGTGCTGATCGCGCCGAATGATGTGAACTATCATCTCGAGCATCACATGTTTGCATCAATCCCGCCTTACAGGCTGAAACGGCTCCACAAGCTGCTGTCATCGCGCGGCTATTACGAGTCATTTGATTGCATCTCGCATGGCTATGACGATGTCATCCGCCGCGCTGTCCGCAATGATGCCCCAGAGATGGTGCCTGCTGAATAGGTGGCGCTACTCAACCGCGATCCAGAACGGACCGGCCGGCATCCCGGTCCCGTCGAAGAGATTGCAGAGGGGGGAATCACCCTGACAATAGCGGACCTCGGACACCGCCTCATCTTCTGCCTGCACGACCACAGTATCGCCATCAAGCTTGGCTGAAGCATATCTGCACGCATCCTCATGGCACAGCTCCATGCCAATCACACTCCCTGCACTGACCGTCACCAAGCCGTCTTCCACACCCTCAAACGCAATACGAATTGTGCTGCCGTCTCGCACCGCCCGACTCGCCACGGCGCCAGACGCGCCTGCATCCACCTCACCATAAACGAGAGACTTCATCACCCGCACGACCCGTTCGGCCACCGCGAGCTTGTTTGGCGGATGAATGTCCACCGGATCGCCCATATCAATCGTCACGGCGAGCGCCACACGATCATCCCTGGCAGCGACGCGGCGCATGGATTCTCGGATCACCCCCCAGCCCGGCTTGCCAGCTTCTGTGGGTAGCGCGCCATATCGCGGCAGCTGCACAACAGCTACGGGCAAGTCAGCTCCAAACTTCGCGCGCCAATCCTGCACCAGCAGATCAAGCAGACTTTTATAGGCGACGCCATCGCCCGCATTGGATTCGCCCTGATACCAGATTGCCCCTTTCAGGCGGATGCCAGACAACGGCGCAATCATCGCATTGTGCAACATCGTGTAGCCCTTGATCGTGAACCAGGGCGCAGGCTTCGGAGCGCTTACGGCCGAATCCACTTTGCGATAGGCCCACCCGTCGGCCAGCGACAGGCTTGAGCCGTCCTCCAATTCCACGCGCAATTCAGAAGCCGGTCCGTTCATGCCACCATCGCCATAATCATTATGGGCGTTGACCAAAATAGTGTTCTTGCCCGGCTTGAGGAGATCGGCTGAAACCTCGTAAGCGCGCAATCCTCCCCAATGGAATGTCGTGCCAATTGCCGTGCCGTTCAGCCAGGTCATGTCGGTATCATCGACCGCGCCAATATGGATCGTCGCAGCCTGCTCTGCCTGCTGAGGAGTCAGATCAAAACTGACCCTGTGCCAGACCATGCCGAGATGATCGGTGAGTTCCGCGTCTCCCCATTTGCGCCAGTCGCGTAGCGTGCCGGGCACGGGCTTCCACTCGTCTGCGTCTGCATCTTCCCACGGCGCAGTTCCTTCGGTCGCGGGGTCGTCCCTCCAGTTCTGCTGCCAGCTTTCCGAATAGATCTTCGCTGCCGCGCCCCGGTCAGTCTTGTAGGTTTCCAGCAAAGCCACTTGTTCGGTATGGTCCGGCATTGCGCCGATGATCTCGCCGTCAATCCAGGGCTCGATGCGTGAGCCGCCCCAGCTCGAATTGATCAGACCGACAGGAACATCATAGGCTTCTGACAATGCCCGCCCGGCATAGTAACAGACTGCCGAGAACCCCGCTGCGGTCTCCGGCGTCGTGAGGGCCCAAGCGCTGTCGCCCGGCAAGTCCGCATTCGGAGCAAGCGAAAGATCCTTCTCGACTTGCAGCAGGCGAATATTGGAGTGGTCCGCAGCTGCGACTTCCCGTTCAGCATAGGTCACACGTGACAGTGGATATTCCATGTTCGACTGGCCGGAACACAAGAACACATCGCCCGCCAGCACATCCTCTAACGCCTGCACTGTATCGCCTTCAACGGTGAGCGAAATTTCATGTGATCCGCCTGCTGAAAGCTCGGGAAACTCGACCCACCATCGGCCGTCCCGGCCGGCACGAACAGGCGTGGACGCCGCGTCCAGCGAAACGATGAATTCCGCGCCGGGATCCGCCGTTCCGAACAGGCGCACCGGTGCATCGCGCTGGATCACCATATGGTCACCAAATAGGCTGGCGAGCTTCGGCGCCTCTGCATGTGCGCCCAGTCCAATCAGGGCCAATGCCCCGCATGCCATCATCGTCTTGCTGGTAAACATGTCCTGTTCCGCCCTCTTGTATTTTGGCAGGAACTTTCCCGAAGGCGATGATATTGTCCAGTGTTAGCGGTAACTAAATTTACGCAACTGCCAGCCGGAACGCCTTGGCAAACACGCTTGGCAGGCCTTCGACCTCATCGAGTTTAACCCACCGGCCATCGGCAACTTTCGGCTTGCGCGATGCCTCGGCGCGCATCACCCGAAAGCGAAACGCGAAATGCGTGAAGACATGGCGTACCTCGCCGACCTCCTCCCAGGCCGCTTCGGCAGGCGAAGGCGTTTGCGGAAAATCGCCCTCCACCCAATCGCCCGTCGGCAGCGCCAGCATCCCGCCAAGCAGGCCCTTGTCCGGGCGGCGCACCAGCAGCGCTTCCCCCTTCACGACCAACACATAAGCAATTCCAAACCGTACGGGCTTTGGCACTTTTGCGGGCTTGATCGGATAGCGTTCAGGCGCCCCTTCGGCGCGCGCTGCGCACAGGGACGACAGTGGACAGATCAGGCAGTTCGGCTTGGTCGGCGTGCACACGGTTGCGCCCAGATCCATCAGCGCTTCAGCAAATTCTCCCGGCCGGTCCTCCGGCACCAGCGCCCGCACTGTTTCGGCAATCACCTTCTTCTCAGCGGCCCATTCGCCTTTCAATGCCAGCAGGCGCGCGAACACGCGATCGACGTTGCCATCCACCGCCGCCGCTTTCTGGTCAAAGGCAATCGCCGCGATCGCGCCAGCCGTATATGGCCCGATACCGGGCAGTTTGCGCAGTTCGGCCTCTGTTTCCGGAAAGCCTCCGCGTGCAGCGACTTCACGCGCACATTTCAGCAAATTCCGCGCTCGCGCATAATAGCCGAGGCCCGCCCATGCACTCATCACCTCTTCATCCTTTGCCGCCGCCAGCGCCTCAATGGTTGGCCAGCGCGTAAGGAAGGTATGAAAGTATGGGGTGCCATGCGGGATGGTCGTCTGCTGCATCATGATCTCGCAGAGCCAGACACGGTACGGGTCAGGCCGCTCGCCCACAGCCCGGTCTGCCGGCAGCGTGCGCCAGGGCAAGTCGCGTGCATGACGCTCGAACCACGGCAGCAATTTGCCCGGCAGGCTGTTCAAATCTCTGTGCTTTGCCGGTGCCATGCCTTTTCCTCGCCCGAAAGCCGTGCAATCTCGTACGAATGGTCACGAGATCAACCCTTGATCCCATAGAGGAAGCTCGCGCGCGCGTCCGCCTGCGCTACCAGCGCGCGACACGCACTTATTCCAACATGCGCCAGGTCGGGCTTGCCGCGGAACGGGTCGGCCGTAAATCCGGCGCCAAGAAACTGCCCCCCATTCAGGTTCTCCGCCAGCGCTGGCGCGAGATCGCAGGCGAACAACTCTATAAATACTGCCGCCCGGAGCGGCTCAGCGGTGGCAAGGATGGTCGCGTGCTGACCCTGCTCGTCGTGCCGCAAGCCGCCCCGATGGTGCAGCACCAGTCCGAAACGCTGCGACAGCGCGTATCAGTGTCCGCAGGCGGCGACATTACCGCCATCAAGATCAAGCAGGGATCGCTCGGCACAGAACCGCCCAAGACACTGCGTCGCAAAACGCGGCCGCTCTCACTGAAAGAGCGCAAGGAACTTGAGGAATCGACCTCCGGAATCCAGAACGACAAGCTGCGCGCCGCAATTGTTGCGCTCGGTGAGGCCATGTTAACCGCAGAAGATACGCCGCCCCCTGCCAAGCCTGGCAAGGATGGCGGCCTGCCATTCTGACCCCGCCCTGCCCGCAAGGAGCCCCGACATGCTGAAATCCATTCTGACTGCCGTCACGGCTGCCGCCTTCCTGGCCATGCCTGCCCTTGCCGAAGACCTGTCTGTTGGCCACTCCAAGGGCTCGAAAGACGCGCCACTGACGATCATCGAATACGGGTCTCTCACATGCGGTGGATGCAAATACTTCCACGACAAGATCCTGCCACGCATCGAGGCCGATTATATCGAGACCGGCAAGGTCCGTTTCATCTTCCGTGAAGTCCTGCGCAATGATGTCGATACGGCCCTCGTCACCATGGCGCGCTGCGCCGGCCGGGACAAATTCTTCGAGGCAACCGACACAATGTTTGCGCGCCAGCCTGATGTCATCAAGTCTGCGCAAGCTGGTACAGTGCTCGACACTTTCATCGAGATCGGCACGCCCTATGGCATTCGGGACATCGACACGTTCAATGCCTGCTACACCGACATGAATGTCCGGCTCGACATGGCCGAAGTGCAGGAAAGCGCCGAGGCATATGAGCTGCGCGGCACGCCAACGCTGGTTATCAATGGCGAGGAAAAATACGTCGATGACGACTTCAAGTCGGCCGATGCGTTCGCCGCTTATCTCGACACACAGCTTGCCGCACTCTCCGATTCGACCGGTTCAGAGGCAAATTAGTTAACAGAACAGGTGGTTGCAGTTAATCAATTGGCAACCAAACCGACTCAATCCTTAACGCGAAGGTTATGACCATGAATTTCTTCTCACGACGCACTGCGCTTGCAGCGATTTCAGCGCTGGCCCTGGTCGCCTGTGGCGACACCGGTGCCGACACATCGCCTGCAGGTGGCGACGCCGTGACCGCTGGCAGCGAGCTTGGCCACGTCAAAGGGGCGGCCGACGCACCTGTCACCCTGATCGAGTATGCCTCGCCCACCTGCCCGGCCTGCAAATACTGGCATGACGACATCCAGCCAGTTGTCCAGTCGGACTATATCGACTCCGGCAAGGTGAAACTCGTCTTCCGCGAATACCCACTGCACGCACCGGATGTGCCTGCCTACCTCGTCGCCATGTGCGCGGGCGAAGACAAGTATTTCGACGTGCTGGACGAGCTGTTCGAATACCAGTCCGGCATCATTGAATCTGCGCAAAACGGCGTCCTGAAGGCCATGCTCCAGACCATTGGCCAGCGTCATGGCATCGAGACCGAGGCCGACTTCGATGCCTGCATGAACAATCGCGACTTGCGCCAGCAGATGGCGGACATCTACCAGACATCCGAAAAGTTCGGCGTCACCGGCACACCAACCTTCATTATCAATGGTGAAGTGCACCAGTTCGCCAACATGAACTCCGCTGACAAGGTCACAGCCGCGCTGGACGCTGCGCTTGAAGCTGCCGGCGTCTCCACAGACGAGT
Source organism: Hyphomonas sp. UBA3195 (assembly GCF_002366485.1). Lineage (NCBI taxonomy): Bacteria > Pseudomonadati > Pseudomonadota > Alphaproteobacteria > Hyphomonadales > Hyphomonadaceae > Hyphomonas > Hyphomonas sp. UBA3195. The sequence goes on along the minus strand of NZ_DEXB01000044.1, from coordinate 5,259 downwards.
AGGGATATGGGGGAGCCAGTATGAAGATAACCGAACTCCGTATTGCTGGCTTCAAATCCTTTGTGGACCCTCAGGACGTGCCAATCGAACCCGGCCTGACCGGGATCGTCGGGCCGAATGGCTGTGGCAAGTCCAATCTTCTGGAAGCCCTTCGCTGGGCCATGGGCGCAAGTTCTGCCCGTGCCATGCGCGGCGGGGAGATGGATGACCTCATCTTCTCCGGTGCGGATGGCCGCCCCGCCCGCGAGACCGCTGAAGTCACGCTCGTGCTGGACAATTCCAAACGCACCGCGCCACCGGAATTCAACGCCTCCGACACACTGGAAGTCATCCGCCGCCTGAAGCGCGGCGCAGGCTCCACCTACAAGCTGAATGGCCGGACTGTACGCGGCAAGGACATCCAGCTCCTGTTCGCGGATGCTTCGACCGGCGCGAACTCCCCGGCTCTCGTACGCCAGGGTCAGATTTCGGAACTGATCGGCTCCAAGCCGCAGAACCGCCGCCGTATCCTTGAGGAAGCCGCCGGCATTGCAGGCCTCAATTCCCGCCGTCACGAAGCCGAACTGAAGCTGAACGGCGCCGAGACCAATCTGGAGCGCCTGTCGGAAGTCTCCGCTGAAGTCGAGCGCCAGCTCGCCAGCCTCAAGCGCCAGGCCGCCAAGGCCCGCAAATACAAGCGCCTGTCTGAAGAGATCCACGCCCTCGACGCGCTGATCGCGCACCTGCGCTGGCATGAGGCCAAACTCGCCTGCGACACGGCCCGCACGCAATTGGACGAAGCCCGCCGCGCGGTTGAGGAAAAGACACGCGAAGACGCGATGCGGGAACGCGAGCGCATTGAGGCCGGTGAAGGACTCAATCCCCTGCGCGAAGCTGAAAGCGTTGCCGCCGCCAAGCTCGGACAGGCCCGCATCACGCTGGCAAGGCTGGAAACCGAGCGCAAGGTCGCCGCCGAGACCCATGAACGCCTCGATGCCGAAGCGACCCGCCTGATGGAAGACATCGAGCGCGAGCAGGACCAGAAACTCGAAGCCGAAGACGCCCTCGCCCATGCGAAGTTTGAGCTGTCTTCGCTGCCGGTCCTGAACAAAGCCCAGAACGAGGAAATCGAGGCCGAGACGCGAAAGGCGCTCGAAGATGCCCGCACACGTCTCGCGGGCGCGGAGAAAGCAGCCGACGAAGCGCAGGAACGCCTGTCGGAAGTGCGCGCCCAGCGCCGCGCTTCGGAGGAGAATGCCTCCGCCCAACGGCGTCGCCAGTCTCAGCTCAGTTCTGAAATCGACCGCCTGAAAGGCGAAATGGCCCGGATCGAAGATGCCGTGTCGCTGGTCGGCCGCCTGCGCGATGCCAAAGCGGCCGAACAGGATGCCGAAGCCGCCCTGCAAGACGCCGAACGCGCCGTCGAAACCGCCGAGGCTACACTCAATTCGACCCGTGAGGCGGAAACGTCCGCACAAGCCCCCCGGGATGCGGCCCAGCAAGACGTGCGCGCGCTCGAGGCCGAAATTGCTGGCCTGCACAAGCTGCTTCGCAAGGCCGAAGGCCCGAAAGCCCCGCCAGTTGTCGAGCGCATTCGTACGCAGGATGGGTACGAGAAAGCCATTGCTGCCGCTCTGGGCGACGATATCGAGGCGCCAACCGATCGCTCTGCCGCAATGTATTGGGGCGGCGCGTCGCTGGCTTCGCAATCCCTGCCGCAGGGTACCCGCCCGCTGACAGATGTGACCGAGGCTCCCGGCGAACTCGCAGCGCGGCTTGCCCAATGCGGCGTTGTGGACGTGGCCGATGGCGAGCGCCTGATGGCCCAGCTCCAGCCCGGCCAACGACTGGTTTCCGTCGAGGGGCATCTCTGGCGCTGGGATGGTTATATCCGCACACCAGATGCACCGGTCAGCGCAGCTGCACGTCTTGAACAACAGGCCCGGCTTGAAGCCGCCGAAGCTGAACTGCCCGCTCTGACCGCCACCTATGAGGCGCGTGAGGCAGACCTTGTAGCTGCCCGTGACGCCCGTCAGACGGCTGAGGTGAAACTCCGCGACCTGCGCCAGGCCATTGCCCCGGCCCAGCGCGCGCTCAGCGAGGCACGCAATCGCGTCTCACAGGAAGCACAAGCCTCCGAACGCGCAGCCATGAAGCGCGACACAAGCGGAGAAGCCCTCACCCGCGCCGAGGCCGACCTTGCCATCGTCAATGAGACGCTGGCCATGATTGCGCCGGAAGGCCCGGCGGAAGATGAAGCCGCGCTCGAAACCCGGCTCGCCGAAGCGCGTACGATGGTGGCCGAAGCCCGCACCGCTGAGATCGAAGCGCGCGGCCGCCTGACAGACATTACACGCGGCCGCGAACAGGCTGCTGCGCGTCGCGATGGCCTTGAACGCGACATCAAGACATGGTCCGGCCGCATTACCGCGACCGAGGAGCGCGTGGCGCGCCTGATTGAGCGCCGCCAGTCTGCTGCTTCCGATGCCCTGGCCGCCAAGGCACGCCCCGAACAGCTGGCCGCCGAGATCGAGAACCGCAGCAACGAAGTCGAATCGCTGGAGACCGAACGCAAGCGCGTCGCAGACCAGCTCGCCGAAAAAGAAGCCGCCATCCGCGAAGCCGAACAGGCCGCCCGCGCAGCCGCCAATGCCGCCTCAGAAGCGCGCGAGAACCTTGCCGGTTGGAAGGTGAAGCTCGAAAACGCCGAAGGCCGGCTCGAAGAATCGGTCGAGATCGCCCGCAACAATTTCCAGCGTACGCCGGAAGGCCTGTTGGCGATTGCCGAAGCAGGCCTCGAAGAAGAGACGATGGGCGAGTTCACGCCCCGCGATGCCGAACGCCGCGCCGATGAACTCCGCCGCACGCGCGACCAGCTGGGCGGCGTGAACATGAATGCCGAGGAAGAAGCCGAAGAACTCGAAGAACGGCTCGGTTCGCAGGTGACCGAGAAGGAAGACCTCGTCGCTGCAATCGCCAAGCTGCGCCAGGGCGTCGATGCCCTGAACGCCGAAGGCCGCGAACGCCTTCTGAAAGCGTTCGAGCAGGTCAATGAACACTTCAAGGCGCTGTTCACGGCCCTGTTCCGCGGCGGCCAGGCTGAACTGCGCCTCGTCGATGCCGATGACCCGCTGCAAGCCGGGCTCGAAATCATGGCCCAGCCACCCGGCAAGAAGCTCGGCACGCTGAACCTCATGTCCGGCGGCGAACAGGCCCTGACGGCGGCCGCGCTGATCTTTGCGGTCTTCCTGTCCCGCCCCGCGCCGATCTGTGTGCTGGACGAGGTGGACGCGCCGCTCGATGACGCCAATGTCGACCGTTTCTGCAACATGCTGAACGAAATGCGCCAGCGCACCGATACGCGCTTCGTGGTGATTACCCACAATCCGGTCACGATGAGCCGGATGGACCGTCTTTTCGGCGTCACTATGCGGGAAAAAGGCGTTTCCAAGCTGGTTTCTGTGGACCTGCAGGCAGCCGAAGAGCTCGTTGCGGCGGAGTAGCGCACACCCACACTATAGAAATCCAATAGAATCAGACCTCTAGCTTTCTGCAATCGCGGTTGACTTGCCTGCCCCCAATACATAGTTTGCGCCGAAATCCGGGGGGCACCCCATCAGAAGGGATTCGCTTGCGCGAAGCTTAGCAAACCATGTCCAGTGAAGGCCCGAACGACCTCGGTGAACGTATCGCCCAGGCTCAGGCGGCCAGAGCGGCAAAGGATGCGGCAAAACGCAAGTTGGATGCAGATGATGGAAGTCTTTCGGCCGGGGCCTACGCCCTGCGATACGGCGCGGAATTTGTCGCCTGCATCTTTGTCGGAGGCCTCATTGGTTTCTGGATCGACGCATTCGCAGGAACAAAGCCCTGGGGCCTGCTGATTGTCGGTACAATCGGCTTCGCAGCAGGTATACGAGCGATGATGCGCGCCTATCGGGAACTGAATGCCCGGGCGCTAGGGAATTTATCGGAGCCTGAGGCTCCAACAGACGGGACCGGGAACGAATGAACTTCGCTCTGCAAAACACCGCGATTGATCCGATCCACCAGTTCCAGGTCACGAAGTGGCTGGACCTGCGCCTCGGCAATATCGACATTTCCTTCACCAATGCTTCGGGCTTCATGCTGCTGGGCGTGGTGCTCTGCATCGCCTTCTTCGGCTACGCCGCTTCCAAGAAGGCGCTGGTGCCGGGCCGTACGCAATCCATGGCCGAGATCGGCTATGGCTTCGTCGCCGACATGGTCCGCTCGACCGCTGGTGAAGAAGGCCTGCGCTTCTTCCCGTTCGTCTTCACGCTCTTCTTCTTCGTATTCTTTGCCAACATGATCGGCATGGTGCCTTACGCCTTCACCACAACCAGCCATCTGGTCGTGACCGGCGCCCTGGCCCTGCTCGTCATTTCCATCGTCATCGGCTTCGGCATCTGGAAGAACGGCCTCAGCTTCTTCAAGCTGTTCGCCCCATCGGGCGCCCCTTGGCCGATCTATTTCATCCTCGTGCCTATCGAGGTCATTTCCTTCCTGGCCCGTCCGGTCACACTGGCGCTGCGTCTGTTCGCCAACATGCTGGCTGGCCACATCATGCTGAAACTGTTTGCAACCTTTGCAGCCCAGCTCATCGGCGCGGCCCTGTCCGGCGCGGTGTTCATGGGCGTGGTCGGCATCCTGGCCTTCGGTATGGGTATCGCGCTCAACGCTCTCGAACTTCTTGTGGCAGGTCTTCAGGCCTATGTTTTCGCAATCCTGACCTGCGTTTACCTGAACGACGCACTGCACCCGTCACACTAAGGACTCTTCGCCAGTGCGGCCCTTGGGCACGCACTAAAAAACTTGACGCAGCCTAACGAACACGCTTCACGGGCCGCAAATTATTGAAACCCTTGCATTCCAAACAGGAGACGACCATGGAAGGCGATATCGCACTCGGCCTCAAATATGTAGGCGCTGGCCTCGCAACTCTCGGCATGATCGGTGCCGCGATCGGTGTGGGCAACATCTTCAGCTCGTTCCTCGACGCTGCCATGCGCAACCCGTCTGCTGCACCACAGCAGACCGGTAACCTCTTCATCGGTATGGCCCTCGCAGAGGCACTCGGCATCCTGTCGTTCCTCGTGGCCGTCCTGATCCTGTTCGTGGTCTAAGCCACTTACACGCCAAGAACGGGCCGGCGGACTTGATAGACCACCGGCCCGATCCAGCCTGATGCTGCACTTGAGGTACTGAAATGCTGCTCGCCCTGCTTGCGGAAACTGCCCATCACCTACCGGATGACGCGCCGCC
>NZ_DEXB01000035.1:0-11103 GCF_002366485.1 Hyphomonas sp. UBA3195 | reverse complement strand
GCGACCGAGCCGGATTCCTTTTTCACGCGTGCAAGTGCTTCGGCAGAAATCGAGCGGGCCTGTCGCGCGGACCAGCCTTCAAAGGCCCGGCAGCGGCGCTTGGCGAGATACCCCATCTTCAGGGTCAGCATGGCGTTTACCGCTCCGTCCATGACCGGTCCGGCGATCAATCCGCCCATACGCCCCAACAGGCCGCCGATCACATCCCCCGTCATGTCGGTCACATCTTCCAACGCACGGCTGACCACGACGATGGCCGCCACGTCCCGAAGGATCAGTAATGTGCCGCCGAGATGTGGGCGGCCAAAATAGATCTGGGAAATCTTCGCGATCAAGTTCGCATTGCGCCACAGCACCACGAAAGCATCAACGGTGCCGTTCATGGAGAAAGCCGTGGCCACGCCGACGCCGACCGCTTCGGCATGGATCAGCTTGTCGACCTTGGCGTCGAGTTTCTTGAGATGGATTTCGATATGGCGCTTCTGGAAAGCTTCAAGGTCTGCTGCGACCGTGGCGGCCTCTGTCATGTCCGCCGCCGCGAACCGGGCCAGCAAAGCGCGCCCGGCCACCATGCCTTCCTCGATAGACGCCACGTCCTCGACCAGGAGCGGATTGCGCTTCAACATGGTGAGATATTTCAAATCGTATTTCAGGCGCTGCGACAGGAGCGATATGTCCGGGTTTTCAATGTCGAACGGCGTATGGGGCGGTTTCGCTGCGACGGGCATGGACAGGAATGACGCGAGAGGCCGCCCGACCAGCAAAAGCAACAATCCCGCCAGCAGCAGGATGAACGCGTACCCCAGCACCGGGTGTACATCGTCGAACAGGCGGTAGAACAGAAATCCCTGTCCGATCACGGTCAGGAAGGCGAGCGTCAGCAGCGCCGCTCCAGACCATTTGATGACTTTCCAGGCTTTCGACCATTGGGATGCAAACTCCCATTGGTACGCGCTGTCTGAACTGGTCTCCACCGGGACTGGCATGGTCTTGGCCATATCGGAACTCCTCTACTGACTGATCTCTCCGAAGAGGATCAGCGAGGAGTTGGGCCAAGGCAATACGTAGCTACATGCGCTCCGGAATGCGAATGCCGAGAAGGTCGAGGCCAGTTTCGAGTTGCTTGAGCACGGCGGCTGACAGGGCAAGCCGGCTGGCGCGAAGGTCAGGGTCTTCTTCGGACGCAATCGGCAGCGCAGCATAGAAGGCGCTGAACCCCTGCGCGAGATTGTAGACATGCTCGCAGAGGATGTGCGGCATACGCTTTTCACGCGCCTGCAGCAGCGTCGCCGCGAAGCCATCCAGTTGCAACACAAGCGCGCGTTCGGCGTCATGGCCGATCCGGATCTCGCCAGCCTTGTGGCCAGCCTCTTCTGCCTTGCGCAGGACCGATTTGATCCGCACGGCCGCATAGAGCAAATATGGCCCAGTCTTGCCCTCAAAGCTCGTGAAGCGGTCGAGATCAAAGACGTAGTTACTAGTCCGGGTGTTGTGCAGGTCCGAGAAGCGCAGTGCCGCCAGCGCCACCTTGGCGGCTACATCCCGGCGCTCGTCTTCCGACATGTCTTCCGGCAGCTTTCCGGCTTCCGCAATCTTCTTCTGGGCTTCTTCGAAGGCCATGGCGTTGAGGTCCGCCAGCCGAAGCACGCCGCCTTCGCGGGTCTTGAACGGCTTGCCGTCGGGACCGTTCACCGTGCCGAAGCCGATGTGTTCCATATGGCCTTCATCGATCAGGCCCAGCATTTCGGCGGCGCGGAAGACCTGTTCGAAATGCAGCGCCTGACGTTGGTCCACGACATAGAGCATCAGTTCCGGAACTGGATCCATATGCTCCATCCGGTCCTCAATCGTCGCGAGGTCGGTGGTATGATAGCCCGTGCCGCCGCGGCTGTTGACCAGCATGATCGGCGGCATGTCCTTCTTGTCGCTCTCACGCTCGATGCGAACGATCACGGCGCCGTCGTCTTCTTCGGAAAGGCCGGCGTCCTTGAACTTCTCGACGAGACCCGGGATCAAGTGATCGACATCACTCTCGCCCTTCCACAGGTCGAAATGAACGTTCAGGAATTCATAGTCGATCTTGAGCGCAGCGACCGACACATCAATGAAATGTCGCAGCAGGGCGCGATAACCTGGTCGCCCGGCCTGGAGTTCGGCCACGGCCTTCTGGCTGCGCTCATTGCGCGCCGCATCCGCCTTGGCCTTGTTGCTGGCCGCCGGGTAGAGGCGTGCGAGGTCTTCGATCGTGACGGGTGGCTGTTCCGGATACGGGCCCTCATAGACGGCGTCGAAATAGATCAGATCGGGCTGCTCGTCATACAGTTCTGTCACGAGGTGGCCCATCTGGAGCCCCCAGTCGCCGAGATGGGTGTCGCCTGTTACCTTGTCGCCGAGAAAACGGAGTAGTCGCACCAATGTGTCGCCGATCACGGCGGAGCGCAGATGTCCGACATGCATCGGCTTGGCCACGTTCGGGCCACCAAAGTCGATCACAGTGACCTTGGGGTCAGCCGCCAGTTCGCCGCCCGCCATGTCGTCCGACAGGATGCCCGCAGCACGCGCCGACATCGCCTCGTCGGAGACGCGGATATTGATGAAGCCCGGCCCGGCGACTTCTGCCGACAGGACCATGGGATGATCTTTCAGTGTCGCCGCGATCTCTCCCGCGATCTCGCGTGGATTCTTGCCGGCCGACTTGGCCGCCCCCATTGCGCCGTTACACTGGAAGTCCGCGAATTCCGGCTTGTCAGAGCGGCGCACGGCGCCCCATTTCGACTCCAGCCCCATGGCTTCAAAGGCGGCGCTGGCGGCCACCGACAGATCATTGATCAGGCTGGCCATTGGTTACTGTCCGGCATCCATGCGGAAACGCTTGCCCGCGCGGTTGAATTCCAATTGCTCCTGGGTCAGTTCGAACCCCACGACGACTTCGAAGTTCGTGCCCGAAATCGACTCATCCACACGCGGAATTTCGATTGTGCCTATGACTTCGGTTTTTCCGGTCAGGTTCTGGCCCCGGAAATTGCCCTCGGTGTTGAAGTATTTCTTTGCCAGCACCTTGCCGTTCCGGCGCGTGACCGCGACGTAGTAAGGGTAAGTGTGAGCACTGGAATCCGCTGCGGGGCCTTTGCCGAACGCGAAATCGATCTCGACTTCAGCTTCCAGTGGATTGTCCTCAACATAACGGCAGAACAGCCGTACATTGATGATTTCACCCGTGAATTCGATATTGGAATACAGCTCGCCACCACCATCAAATTCGACATAGCGCGACGAATCATAGAGGGCACCGACGGGTGGGCACGGGCCGGCATTCTGGCGCGTGTCGAAACTGTCCGCGATCTTTCCGGCACCACAGCCAGTGAGAATGACCGCGGCGAGAAGTGGGGCATATTTGATCATGCGTCGGCGTGTCCTTCTTGGCCTGATGCAAAGGCCTGTCCATCTGTTGCTGCAGATGTGTTAAAGGCCCAGACGTCTCGGCGCAACGCCCGCAGGCAGGAAGTAGGATGAAATGAACGACAGGCAGCCTCTTGTGATCCGACTTGCGGCGCCGCGCGGCTTCTGCGCTGGCGTTGATCGGGCCATCCAGATCGTCGAGGAAGCGCTCGAAAAGTGGGGCGCGCCGGTCTATGTGCGCCACGAAATCGTCCACAATGCCCATGTGGTGAGCCGACTCGAGGATCTGGGCGCTATCTTTGTCGAAGAACTGGACGAATGCCCGGAAGATCGCCCGGTGATATTCTCCGCCCATGGCGTGCCGAAATCCGTGCCGGCCGAAGCCCAGCGCCGCAACATGATCTTTGTCGACGCTACCTGCCCACTCGTCTCCAAAGTGCATGTCGAGGCCGAGCGCCATCACCGGGAAGGCCGGGAAATTGTGCTGATCGGCCATGCCGGACACCCGGAAGTGATTGGCACGATGGGCCAGTTGCCGGGTGATACCATCACCCTGATCGAGACCGTTGAAGACGTGGCGAGCTTCGCGCCGAAAAATCCGGACAATGTCGCTTTCGTGACCCAGACAACCCTCTCTGTTGACGATACAGCAGACATCGTGGCGGCGCTGCAGACGCGCTTTCCGGGCATTTCGAGCCCTCACAAGGAAGATATCTGCTACGCCACCACCAATCGTCAGGAAGCGGTGAAGTCGTTCGCGCCCGGCACAGATCTCGTTCTCGTGATCGGGGCGACCACAAGCTCGAATTCGGTTCGCCTGGTCGAAGTGGCCAAACGTGCGGGCGCCGCACGGGCAGAACTGGTCGCGAGCGCCGAGAATATCGACTGGGCCTGGTTTGAAGGTGTGAGCATACTTGGCCTGACGGCTGGAGCGAGCGCGCCGGAAGACCTGGTGCAGGGCGTGATCAATGCCTGTTCCGAGCGCTTCGATGTGTCGGTTGAAAAGGTCGAAACAGCGCGTGAAACGGTAACTTTCAAATTGCCGCGCATATTGTCCGAGCCGGCTTAGGCGTCTGCCTGCTGCCGGATATTCAAATCGCTGCAACATTCTGGCATAAGGTCGCGCATGACCTACACTGTTGCTGCCTTCTACAAATTCTTTTCGTTTCCGGACTTTGAAGCCCGCCGGGCTGCGCTGGCGGAGACGCTGTGCGGCGCGGGTGTAAAAGGCACGGTGCTGCTCGCCTCCGAGGGCGTGAATGGCACGATTGCCGGGACAGCCGAGGGCGTCGAGGCGACGCTGGCCACTTTGCGTGCCCTGCCGGGCGCGGTCGACCTTGAAGCCAAGTTCTCCGAAACCGACGAGATGCCTTTCCTGCGCCTCAAAGTGCGCCTGAAAAAGGAAATCGTGACCATGGGCATACAGGGCACAGACCCGAATGCGCTGGTCGGCACCTATGTCGAGCCAACCGAGTGGAACGACCTCATCAGCGACCCGGACACTGTGCTGATCGATACGCGCAATGATTATGAATATTCCATCGGCACGTTCGAAGGCGCGATCGATCCGGAGACAAAAACATTCCGCGAATTTCCGGACTGGTTCCGCAAGTTCCGTGAGCGGCTGGAAGCCGAAGGACGCACGCCCAAAGTTGCCATGTTCTGCACCGGCGGCATCCGCTGTGAAAAGGCGACCAGCTTTGTAAAGGCCGAAGGCATTGACGACGTGTTCCACCTGAAAGGCGGCATTCTGAAATATCTCGAGACCGTTCCGGAGACCGACAGCAAATGGCGCGGCGAATGTTTCGTCTTCGACGAACGCGTGTCGGTGCGCCATGATCTCACCCCCGGCAGCTATGATATGTGCCATGCCTGCAAACGGCCGATCACGGATGAAGACAAGGCGGAGGCCGCCTACGTGCCTGGCGTTTCCTGCCCGCACTGTATTGACGAAATGAGCGATGAACAGCGCGCACGTTTCGCCGAACGGCAGAAGCAAATCGACCTTGCCCGCAAACGAGGTCAGGAACATATGGGCCCGGAGGCGCGGCGGAGCGAAGACGCGTGAGCGCGCCAGGGCACATCCTCTATACGTTCCGGCGCTGTCCCTATGCGATGCGTGGACGAATGGGTCTGTCTATGGCAGGTCTACCGGTCCATGTTCGCGAAGTGGTGCTCCGCGACAAGCCCGCCGACATGCTGGCCGCCAGCCCCAAGGGCACGGTGCCGGTTCTGGTAACGACCTCTGGTGAGGTCGTGGACGAGAGCCTCGACGTCATGCGGTGGTCGCTGGCGCAGAATGACCCCGAGGGCTGGCTGGCGGCAGACCCGGAAACGACGGACATGTTGATCTCCCGCAATGATGGCGTGTTCAAACACGCGCTGGATCGCTATAAATACCCCAACCGGTACTCCGACGAAGATCTTGTCCCCGGCGCGGCGCGAGAGGCGGGGCTCGACATACTTCGGGACCTTAATTCAAGGCTGGAAGCACATGGCGGCCAGCTTGTGCGGCCAACGCGCAGCCTGGCCGATATGGCCATATTCCCCTTCGTCCGCCAGTATGCGCATACCGACATGGACTGGTTCCGGGCGCAGGATTTGCCTGCGCTACAGGTCTGGCTGGACGGTCACAAGCAGAGCGCCCTGTTCAAGAGTGTGATGGCGAAATATGCCCAGTGGAAACCGGGCAGTGACGAGCCATTATTGCCCGCTGCCGCCTGACGACACAAAGCTTACCGTCTACCCACCAAAACCGGCTATCTGGTCTTGCTATCACCGGCACGGTCTGTCCCGATATCTTCCAGATTATAGGGCGTGGTCTGGTACATCTGATTTATCCAGTTTCCAAACAGAAGAAACGCGTGGGATCGCCAGCGATTTTTCGGCTTGCGGCTGGGGTCGTCATCCGGGAAGTAATTGGCCGGCACAGCAATCTGCTTACCTGACGCCACATCTCGGCGATACTCATTCTCCAGAGAGGTTGAGTCATATTCGATATGATTGAAGATATAAAGCCGGTTGCCGCGGGCCTCATGCAACAGGCAGAGCCCGGTCTCGTCACTCTCCATCAGGATGTTCAGACCACTGCCGGACGGAATATTTTCGCGGCGCACTTCGGTCCAGCGGGACACCGAGATCGAGAAATCATCCGAGAAGCCCGTGAGGAACGGAGATTCCGGTTTGCGGTTATGGTGACGATAGACACCAAACGCCTTCTCTTCGAGAGTATGCTTAGGCACGCCATGGAAATGATGCACGGCCGCCATGGCCCCCCAACAGATGAAGAAGCTGGAATGAACATGAGTCTCGGTCCAGTCGAGAATTTGCGTGAGTTCGTCCCAATAGGTGACGTCCTCGAACGGCAGGGTCTCAATCGGCGCACCGGTAATAATGAAGCCGTCAAACTTGCGATCCTTAACCTCATCCCAGGTATGGTAGAAGGAGATGAGGTGATCCTCCGGCGTGTTGCGCGCCACATGGCTGCCGATGCGCACCAGAGTCAACTCCACCTGCAGCGGCGTCGCGCCGACAAGGCGGGCGATCTGGGATTCAGTCTCGATCTTGTTCGGCATCAGATTGAGCAGCGCAATCCGCATCGGGCGAATATCCTGACGCGTTGCGATGGATTCATCGAGCACCTGCACGCCTTCACGCACGAGCAGGTCGCGCGCGGGCAAACCGTCAGGAATTCGAATGGGCATAGGCTCTACTCCGCTACCAGTTTCGGCCAGTCGGAATCTTGCTGTGAGCGTGTTCGGATTTCCCGCGCAGCCTTTTAGCAAGTTGTTTAACGTGGCTGCAAGCCGACCGACCAAATCACCACGGGGCCTCTACATAGGCGCCCCGTGGCGGGAGTCAATCGGTTCGCGTGAGGGGATCAGCCCGCAATCGCCGCGCGAACAGCGGCGAGCGCATCGTCGGCCTTGTCGGTATCAGGGCCGCCCGCCTGAGCCATGTCAGGCCGTCCGCCACCGCCCTTGCCACCAAGCGCCTCGCTGGCCGCCTTGACGAGATCGACCGCCGAATAGGTGTCGGTCAGGTCCTTGGTCACCCCAACGGCAACACCGGCCTTGCCATCGGCGACGCCGACAAAGGCCACGATGCCGGATCCGATCTGGGCCTTGGCCTCATCCACCAGCGTGCGCAACTCCTTGCCGCCCACACCTTCAGCAATGCGCGCCATCAGTTTCACGCCATTGATCTCTTCCGGCCCGGCCGGCGCGCCACCGCCGCCGCCCATGGCGAGCTTGCGCTTGACGTCGGCCAGTTCTTTTTCCAGCGACCTACGCTCCTCGCCGAGCGCAGCCACTCGGCGCGGGACATCCTTGAGCGGAACTTTCAAGCTCTCGGCAAGGTCTACCGCAATCTGGGCGCGTCCCTTGAGATAGGCCAGCGCCTCGGCGCCTGTTGCCGCTTCGATTCGGCGCACGCCTGCCGACACACCACTCTCTGACATGATCACGAATACGCCGATATCCCCGGCACGCTCGACATGGGTACCGCCGCACAGTTCAACTGAATAGCGCCGTGCATCGCCGGTGCCCATGGACAGCACACGGACTTCGTGGCCATACTTCTCACCGAACAATGCAAGTGCCCCCGCTTCGATGGCCTTGTCAGGTGAAGTTACCTGAATGCCCGTCGGGTGGTTTTCGCGAATCTGGGCATTGACTTCATCCTCGACCGCTTCGAGTTCTGCTGGCGTCATCGGACCATTGTGCGAAAAATCAAAACGAAAGCGATCAGCCTCGACCAGTGAGCCCTTCTGCGTGACATGTTCGCCGAGCACATTGCGCAAGGCAGCATGCATGATGTGGGTTGCCGAATGGTTGGCCATGATGGCGCGGCGACGGGCGGCATCGACATGCAGGCTGGCCGTGTCGCCGAGCCTGGCTTCGCCCGAGACAAGCTCCCCGATGTGAACGTGCAGATCACCTGCGCGCTTCTGGACATCGCGCACGATGAAGCGCGCGCCGTTACCGAACACTATCTCACCATGGTCGCCGGCCTGCCCACCGGATTCTGCATAGAAAGGCGTTGTGTCGAAAACGAGCTCAGCCGGGCCGGCAGACAGTGCATCAACCCGTGCGCCGCCAGCAGCGATTGCGACCAGCTTGCCCTTGCCTTCGGTGCCATCATAGCCGGTGAAACTTGTGGCGCCAGCATCGTCGCGGACGCGGAACCAGATATCATCCGTTGCCTGATCTCCGGAGGAGAACCCTGCTGCGCGGCTATCCTGGCGCTGTTGCTCGAGCGCGGTTTCAAAACCATCAACATCGACGCTCATCTCCCGCCCGCGCAGGATGTCCTGCGTGAGGTCGAGGGGGAAACCATACGTGTCGGACAGTTTGAAGGCGACGTCGCCCGGCAGCGCATCGCCGGCCTTCATGTCCGCCGTTTCCTTGTCGAGCAGCGACAAGCCATTGCCCAAAGTGCGCTGGAAGCGAGCCTCTTCCTGTTCGAGGGCAGACTCAATGGCGGCTTTGGCGCGGCCAAGCTCCGGATAGGCCTTGCCCATTTCCGAGATCAGCGCCGGGGCAAGTTTGTACATCAGCGGTTCGCGCGCGCCGAGCAGGTGTCCGTGGCGCATCGCGCGGCGCATGATGCGGCGCAGGACGTATCCCCGGCCCTCATTCGACGGCAGGACGCCATCAGCAATCAGGAAGGCCGATGTGCGCAAATGGTCGGCGATGACGCGGAAGGAGGCAAGCTGGTCGCCTGCAGCCTTCGCACCATAGAGGTCTTCCTCGGCCGCGATCAGCGATTTGAAGAGATCGATGTCGTAATTATTGTGGACGCCCTGCAGGACGGCCGAAATCCGCTCCAAACCCATGCCGGTATCAATGGAGGGCTTGGGGAGATTTTTGCGCGAGCCATCGGCCTGCTGGTCGAACTGCATGAAAACGAGGTTCCAGATCTCGATAAAGCGGTCGCCGTCCTCATCCGGGCTGCCGGGAGGGCCTCCGGGAACGCTTTCGCCATGATCATAGAAGATTTCGGAACACGGGCCGCACGGACCGGTGTCACCCATGGACCAGAAATTGTCCGATGTGCCGATCCGGATGATCCGGGAATCCTCGAGGCCGGCGATCTTTTTCCAGAGCGCTGCGGCTTCATCATCTTCGGCATAGACCGTGACGAGGAGTTTTTTCGGGTCGAGCGCGAATTCCTTGGTGCACAGCTCCCAACCGAATTCGATTGCGTCTTCCTTGAAATAGTCGCCGAAGGAAAAATTCCCGAGCATTTCGAAAAAGGTATGGTGGCGGGCCGTGTAGCCGACATTGTCGAGGTCATTGTGCTTGCCGCCCGCGCGAACGCATTTCTGAGATGTCGTCGCGCGCGGGCCGGGGGGCGTCTCGGCACCGGTAAAGATGTTCTTGAACGGCACCATGCCGGCATTGACGAAGAGCAGGGTGGGATCGTTCTGCGGGATGAGCGGCGCAGATGCCTGACGCAGGTGCCCTCGCTTCTCGAAGAAGGAAAGAAAGGTCTCGCGAATCTCGTTTACGCCGGTCATGGGCAGCTCTGTGTCCTTGCGATCAGTGTTGCGGCCGAGTCAATCGACGCACTTATTACACCGGCGATATAAAGGTCCCTTTGCGGCACGCCAAGCGGGGTGCGCCACAAAGGGACAGTTCTCTGGAGAGAGAGAGGGTATTTCTGGCCCTGAAATGTGTATTTCAGGACCAGAAATCCTGTGGATCAGCCTTCTGCGGCGTCTGGCAGATCGTCTTCCTGTTCGGATTCCATGCCGGCATTCAGCAATTCATCCGCCAGAAGGCCTGCATTGCGCCGGATCGCATCCTCGATCTCGTCGGCGATGGCCGGGTTTTCCTTCAGGAAGTTACGGGTCTTCTCGCGGCCCTGCCCCATGCGCTCTCCCTTGTAGGAGTACCAGGAGCCAGCCTTTTCAACGACTTCAGCCTTCACGCCAAGATCAATGAGTTCACCCGTCTTGGAAATGCCTTCGCCATAAAGAATATCAAATTCGACTTGGCGGAAGGGCGGCGCAACCTTGTTCTTGACTACTTTGACGCGTGTCTGGTTGCCGATCACTTCGTCCCGGTCCTTGATCGCGCCAATGCGGCGGATGTCGAGCCGGACCGAGGCGTAGAATTTCAGGGCGTTCCCGCCGGTCGTGGTCTCCGGGCTGCCGAACATGACGCCGATCTTCATGCGGATCTGGTTGATGAAGATCACCATACATTTGGATTTGGAGATCGAGCCGGTCAGCTTGCGCAGCGCCTGACTCATCAGGCGGGCCTGCAGACCTGGCAAAGAGTCGCCCATCTCGCCTTCGAGTTCAGCGCGTGGCGTGAGGGCCGCCACCGAGTCAATGACCAGTAGATCAACCGCGCCGGAACGGACCAGCGTGTCAGCGATTTCGAGCGCTTGTTCACCCGTGTCCGGCTGGGAGATCAGAAGGTCATCAAGGTCCACACCGAGCTTGCCCGCATAGAGCGGATCCAGCGCGTGTTCGGCGTCGATGAAGGCACAGACGCCGCCATTCTTCTGGGCTTCTGCCACGCTGTGCAGGGCCAGCGTCGTCTTGCCCGAGCTTTCCGGACCATAGATTTCGATGATACGGCCCTTGGGCAGGCCGCCAATGCCGAGCGCAATGTCGAGGCCGAGCGAACCGGTGGGCACCGCTTCGACATCCATTACCTTCTTGTCGCCAAGGCGCATGACCGAGCCCTTGCC
>NZ_DEXB01000043.1:0-51884 GCF_002366485.1 Hyphomonas sp. UBA3195 | reverse complement strand
CGCAAGCGCGCCCAGCGCGAAGGCATCGTATAGACGCCTCTCCGGATTACCGGTTTCCATAAAAGCCCTGCCAGTTCGCGCTGGCGGGGCTTTTTGCTTTCGGAGTTGATTTGGAGCGTGGTCGCGATCAAGATCATCGCCATCGGCAAGCTGACAGTCAGGCACGCACATGACCATCAATGAACAGATTGCTGCGCACTATCGCCACGGCGATTTGCTGCAGGCAATCGAGGACGGCCTGTCGAATCTTGGACTGGGTCCAAACAGGGTCACGGTCGACGATTTGGGACCGGTTGACGAATTTCATATTGGTGGCCGCGTCGCCAGCACGCACTTTCTCGACCAGCTTGATATCAATGCAGGCATGACAGTGCTGGATGTCGGGTGCGGGCTTGGCGGTGGGGCGCGGTTTGCGGCGGCCACTTATGAGGCTCAGGTCACAGGCATTGACCTCACACCGGAATATGTGGAGACGGGTCAGGTGCTGTGCGATTGGGTGGGACTGTCCGACCGGGTGTCTCTGAGGCAAGGCAGCGCATTGTCCATGCCCTTTCCTGATCGCGAATTCCAGCGTGCCTACATGATGCATGTCGGCATGAATATCGACGCCAAGGAGGCCCTGTTTGCCGAGGTTCACCGTGTCTTGGACTCAGGTGCGCGGTTCGGCATTTACGATATCATGCGCACGGGCGAGGGTGACCTTGCCTATCCAGTGCCATGGGCCGGCAGTCGCGACACGAGCTGGCTCACCGGGCCGGAAGGCTACAGGAAAGCGCTTGAGGCAGCCGGGTTTGAGTGTCTGACTGAGAACAACCGGGGTGCTTTCGCACTGGATTTCTTCCGCAAGATCCGGGAAGCCAACGCGACCCGTGGCGGTCCGCCACCGCTCGGGCTTCACACATTGATGCAGCACAGCACAGCCGAGAAGGTAGGAAACATGGAGGCAAATATCGCCGCAGGCCTCATCGCACCTGTCGAGATGATTGCGGTAAAAGGCTAAAGCGCGCTGCGCCGACAGCAACAGAGATTCAAGCAGTCGGGGCTTTTTTTGGCAGGCCTATTCTTCAAACTTTGTACACACGTCTATCGCTCGCCTCTGAACTGAAGTCGTGATTGCCCGGCCGACAATATGGTGGCAGCCACCTGCAGTGTTCTGAGCATACCCAGCCTGTGTGCAGTGCTCGAACACATCGTCCCGATACTTATCCAGAAATTGGTCCGCACATAGCCGTGCGGTCCTGCCCAAATGTCCAAACGCCAGCGAAATCTGTTTGGATTCTTCAACTGAGTAATCTTCATTCGGAATTCTCGGATCATCCATCAATTCGATGACATCAACTTGAGTAAGCCGACTGATGAAGCGGTCGCGGTCCCGAGCCAGCGTTGCGCCGAAACGCATCTTCACATAACTGCCCAGTTCTATTTTCTCGACCTTCTCCAATATCCTTCGTGGTCCTGTGTATCCTATGATCATGTAGGAGCCGGGTCGATTGATCCCGACTGAGTAGCTTTCCCTGCGCCGGTCTGCTGGGGTCTCGAGTTTATCCAATGTCCCATAATAGACCCTCTCCGGATTAGGTCCTATGGACGACCCATTCGCGACGAACCACCGCAGGGGATAGTACACACGATTGTATATCGGCCTTACCCAATGAACATTGGATGCACTCTCCGCTTCATGCGGCCTGACCAGTCCATTCCGCAAAGCATAAAACGATACGACATAGAAAATCAGGCACAGCGCAACTACGCCGAGCGAGTAAATCAGCTTTGAGAATACAGACTTCACGCTGACCACTTCAAAAAAATCCAGAGCGACCCAATTACGACCGATCAAGTTCGCCTTCAAGCCGCCTTCCCTTTCAGGCCGACTATCCGCTTGAGCATGCCGCCCATGTCGCCGATACCGGCACCGTGGACGGCGCCTGCACGGTAGACCTTGGTGGACAGCCACAGGATGAGCAGCGCGAATGCCGCCATCAGGCCCATCTGGGCGAGCACTTCCCAGAGCGGCGGATCATGCGGCATGCGCAGGATCAGCAGGAAGGGCGTGAAGAACGGGATCCATGAGGCGATGTCGACCAATGGCGAGCCGGGGTCCTGAAAGGCGATGAAGATCGCGAACATGGGCAGCATGAGCAGGATCATCATCGGGCTGAGCAGGGTCTGCGCTTCCTGGATCGTATCGCAGAGCGAGCCGAGCGCCATGAAGATCATGCCGTACATGATATAGCCGAGAATGAAGCTGATCAGGCCCGGCACGATGATGGCCGGATTGGCAAGCGTCGCCAGGAATGGCTCGATAATGCTGCCAACACCCGGAATCTGTGTCGCGACCAATGTGCCGCCCGCAAAGGCAAACAGGCCCCAGGACAGCATCATGGTGGAGGTGACCGCGAACACGGCGAGCATCTTGCCCGCCAGCAATTCCGGCAGCTTTACCGAGGTCAGCAGCGTGTCGAAAATCTTGTTCGAGCGCTCCTCGATCGTGCCCATCAACAAGTACTGGATGATCGAGAACACCATAAGCCAGAGGAAATAGGCGAGCCCGCCCGCGACGAACATCGGCGCGCGGTCGGCCATCGTCACTTCGGCGCCGGTGGCATCCTGTTCCTCGATCGTGCGGATACGGCGTGCCGGCACGTCAAAGGCCGCATCATCCACGTTCTGGAGGAAGTCTTCGCCAAGCCCGGCTTCGTTGAGCGCATCGCGGCGGGCAAGGCGCAGCATGGCATCCTGGGCGAGATAGCGCAGCTGGTCGACATTGACGTCGTCGCTCCAGTATTCGAGCTCGCCCCCATCCTCTGCCAGCACAAAGGCCGCAAAGAGCGGCTTGTCGCCGAGCGGACCGGAGACCAGTTTTTCACCGAGCAGATAGGGTCGCAATCCGTCAATGGAATCTGCGGGCGCGGGCACCGGGATGAATTTCCGGCTGGCAATGCTGGCTCCTTCGGCGGCGGCGCGGGCTTCATCCTCGCTCATGACGGGCAGGTCCAGCTGTTCGGCAAGTTCGCTTGTACGTTCCGCATTGGCCGCCTCCCGGCGCTGGAACTCGGCTTCGATCGCCTCGGCATAGATGCCACCCGGCTCGATGACGGCATAGTAGCGCACCGGCGAGGATTGCGCCGCAAAACTTGCGAGCGCCGCACCGATGATCATGAAGAGCGGCACAGCCGCCAGGCTCAGCCAGAAGCCCCAGGCCTTTACATAGCCAAGATAGTCACGGCGAAAGATCAGCAATATGTTGCGCATCAGGCGGCCTCATCTTCTGCAAGCGATGCGGCCAGAGCGGCTGCATCTGCCTCGCCCACCAGCGACACGAACACGTCGCGCAGGCGGGCCTCTTCGGGCGCAAAGCCGGTAATCGGTGCGCCGGCCTCAATTGCGGCGCGCAAGGCGTCCTGCGCCTCCCGGCCCGGCGGCAAATCGATCCGCCAGGTCTCGCCATGTCCGGCATCTGTCGTGCGGACCGCCTCGAACCCTTTCGGGCCGAGTGCGCTCGACAGATCAAACCCGTTCTCGACGGAAATCCGTGCCCCCTGCCCCAGTGTGGCAAAGGCCTCCTTCAGCGTTCCGTCCAGAACCTTGCGCCCCCGCGCCATCATCACGATACGGTCGCAGAGGCGTTCGGCATGTTCCATGACATGGGTGGAGAACAGGATGGTCGCGCCGCGTGCATGCTCGGCACGGACAAGATCTTCAAGGGCTTGCTGGTTGACCGGATCAAGGCCTGAAAAGGGCTCATCCAGGATCAGGAATTTGGGCCGGTGCGCCAGCGTGGACAGGATCTGGACCTTCTGTGCCATGCCCTTGGACAATTTCGAGATGCGCGCGCGGCTGAATTCCTCAAGGCCCGCAGCGCTGAGCAGTTCGTCAGCGCGCGTCCGCGCATCATGCGCTGACAGGCCCTTCAGGCGCGCAAAATGGCTGATCGTGTCGCGCGCGGTCATCTTCTTGTACAGGCCGCGCTCTTCCGGGAGGAAGCCGACCTGCTGAAGCGCGCGGACATTGGGGCGCGCACCGAACAGTTCCACCTCGCCTGAATCCGGCTCCATGATCCCGAGTCCCATGCGCAAGCTGGTCGATTTGCCAGCGCCGTTCGGGCCGAGAAAGCCGATGATCTGGCCGTCCGGCACTTCAAGGGACAGGTTGTCCACGGCGGTAAATGTCCCAAACCGCTTGGTGACAGAGGTCATGATCAGGGGCGATGAGGGCATCGGCATGGCGTCCTTGTAGGCAATCGACGTCAGGTCGTTAGTGTTTGTCGATATGGATTACCCTCAATCGCCCGAAACGCCTTGCCAAGCCCTTAAAGGAGTCGCAGCATCATTCCAGATGAAGACGATGCCTCCCCTTTCAGGACTGGATCGCCTGACAAAAGATGCAGGTGCTGACGGAATCCGGCGCCCGCCTGGTTCCCTTGAGAAATACGCAGAACAGTTGGCCCGGATCGAATCCGCCCTCGCCCGCATGGAAGCGGGGCGCTATGGCCTATGCACAGGATGTGACGCCAGAATCCCGCTGACACGGCTCAAGGCTGATCCGGCCATCGCGACATGCGCCGATTGCAAGGAACCGGAAAACCTGTCGGTCTGAGTGTTCTAAAGGACGAGTCCGAACAGTGCGATGAACAGCTGGACGACCAAGGCCAGCACCACCATCAGCACGACAGTGGCCATCCAGCGGCCACCCAAATTCATGACCAGGCCGGAGACAATGCCGAATACGGTCATCAGGCCGAGGGCAATCATCCAGTTCATGCCAATGGCAACGGCGAGCGTTGCATAGCCGACGGTCAGGATGATGAGCAGGCTGCCCCAGATGCTTCCCACCATGAAACCATCCCAAGTCGCCTTCTGGGCGCTGATGTCCATGTCTCCACGATGATATTCACTGGCAGCCATTTAGGGCACTCCCCGTCAAAAACCTTGTGACCTGCGTAATATATCAGGGCGAAGCAGGGTCAAGCGCGTCAAAGCGCTCCAGTTCAGTTTAGTTGCTTGTTCGATTTGGGCCGCTTGGGCGTCATTGCCCGTGGCAAGGGCGCTGCGGGGATACCCTCTTCACGCAGGGCTTCGGATTCTTCGGCAGAGGTTTCGCCCCAGATCGGCCGGTTGTCGGTCTCGCCATAGAACATCGAACGCGCCTCGTCTGCGAAGCTGTCGCCGACATAGTCGAAGTTACGCGAGACATGGTCGCGTGCCTTCGCAAGAAATTCCCGCGCCATCGCCGCCTCATCCGGCGCGGCCTTGCGACCGTCGGATGTGCGCACAGACGGCGCCATGATCTGTTTGACCACATTCTCGCCGCCGCACATCGCGCAGCTGACAAGGCCCCGGCTGGATTGGTCGTCAAACGCCGAAGACGACGCAAACCATGCCTCGAAGTCATGGTCGCAATCAGAACAAATGAGCGCGTAACGGATCATGGCTGCCCCAGATTATGCGCCGAGCAGGGAATCCAGCTTCCCGGACCTTTCAAGTGCCATCATGTCATCGCAGCCGCCGACATGTTTGTCGC
The DNA here is from genome assembly GCF_002366485.1 of Hyphomonas sp. UBA3195. Taxonomy (NCBI): domain Bacteria; kingdom Pseudomonadati; phylum Pseudomonadota; class Alphaproteobacteria; order Hyphomonadales; family Hyphomonadaceae; genus Hyphomonas; species Hyphomonas sp. UBA3195. The sequence continues at coordinate 46,364 of NZ_DEXB01000043.1, read as the reverse complement.
CGATAAAAATCTGCGGGAAGGTGCGACCGCCCCCAGACCGTTCGACCATTTCGGCTTTTTTCTGCGCATCCATTCCGGCGTCGATTTCATTGAAATTGACGTTCTTGGATTTCAGCAGGGAGACAGCGCGCGTGCAGTAAGGACAGAACTGGCGCGTATAGATTGTGACATCAGCCATTGAGGGGCTCCTGAATAGTTTCTTCCGGTTTTATATGGTGACATCCGTTTCCCGCACAACGCGCGCAAGCACCAGCACGTCGACTTGTCGCGCGCCTGCCTGTTTCAGGGCACGCGTGCAGGCCGACAGGGTCGCACCCGTCGTCAGGACATCATCCACCAGCAGGATACGCTTGTCGTGCACATGGGTTGCAGCGCGGTCAGAGACTTTGAATGCCCCCGCCACATTGCGACGGCGAGCCTTCGCGCTGAGCCCACCCTGAGTGGGCGTGCGGCGGCGGCGTTTCAGGACATCGACGCGGCAGGACAGGCCGGCACGGCGGGCAATACCCTGTGCCAGCCAGGCTGACTGGTTGAAGCCTCGACTGACAAGGCGCGTATAGTGCAGCGGCACGGGCACGATCAGATCGGCTTCGGCGACCAGTTGCCCCCCCGCCCGGTGCATCCAGCCGGTCATGACATGCAGCCCGTCCCGGCGGCCTGATCGTTTGAGGTCAAGCACGATGCGGCGACTGGCGGCCTCATAGACGAGCGCCGCGCGGGCCCGGTCCCAACGCGGCGGGCGGGCGATACAGGGTGCACATTGCGCCCCTGGCCCAAGGTCCAGCTCCATTGGCCGGCCACAGCATTCGCAGACAGGATCGGAAAGGAATCCGATGGCGGCGAATTCGGACGGCGAGAGCGGCCCCTTGCCTGCGCCGCGCTGGCCACTGACGAGGGAGCGTTGGGGCCAGAGAAATTCAGCCGCGCCGCGCATTAGCCCCTTTGCCATGCGGGCCCGGTGGTCCATATCGCTGCTCATGCCTTCCCCGGTCCCCCCGAAGTCTGCGCCGCCCCGCCTGTTCGACCGCGAACGGGTGGCCCGTAATCGCAGCCGGGCCGCAGCCAGTTTCAAAGAATATGACTTCCTGAAAGCGCGCGTGTCGAGCGATATCGCGGACCGGTTGGCGGATACGTCTCATTCCTTTGATCGCGCCTTTGATCTCGGCGCACATGATGGCCAACTCGCCAAACTGCTTCAGGCCAGCGACCAGGTCGGGTCTGTCGAAGCCGGGGATATATCCAGCGGCATGGTGGCGCTCAGCCGGGCCGACGGTCTGAACGCAGAGCAGGTGGATGAAGAGGGCCTGCCATTTCCACAGGCCAGCCTGGACCTGATCGTGTCGGCCCTGTCCCTTCATTGGGTGAATGATTTGCCCGGTGCGCTGGTGCAGATCCGTCAGGCGCTGAAACCGGACGGCTTGTTCCTGGGCGCGCTATTCGGTGCAGGCACGCTGAGTGAGCTGCGGGCCAGCCTGATGGAGGCGGAAACGGAACTGACCGGCGGCGTCGCGGCACGTGTCTCCCCCCTGCCCGGCCTGCGCGATATGGCAAGCCTGATGCAGCGGGCAGGCTTTGCCCTGCCAGTCGTTGATCGCGATCAGGTTGTGGTTCGGTACAGATCACCGATGGGCTTGCTGGCCGATTTGAAAGGGATGGGCGAGCGGGCGGCATTCGCAGCCGGGACAATGCGGCCCCTGCCGCGCCGTGTGCTGATGCGTGCCATGGAAATCTACGCAAATGATCATAGCGATCCAGACGGGCGTGTGCGCGCATCATTTGAAGTGGTGCATATGTCTGGCTGGAGCCCGGCAGACTCCCAACCCAAACCGCTAAAACCCGGAAGCGCCAGGGTCAGCCTCGCCGACGCTGTACGAAGTCACAAATCTTCCTGACGTCTGGTCGCAAGACCTGACGAGTGATCGATCAGGACATTTCCGTTTCAACGGTTGTGAATGTCTGGTTGATGGATGTGGCCACGGCCACGAGGCCGCCCATGATCGCAACGGCGATCAGTCCTACCAGAAGTCCGTATTCCACGGCGGTTGCGCCCGTATCGTCACGCAGGAAGCGGCGTATCATTGTATTCGAGGCCATCATGTTCGCTCCGAGTCTGTCTAGTTACCCGAGAGCACGTCAAACAGGGGAATGTCTGCCGCAGGCGCCGGATAGAGATGAAGGTCCGATGATCTGACCCAGGCCAAGGCCTGTCCTTCCCTGGGCGAAAGCTCGCCTTCCCAACTCTCCGTTGAGAACAGTGGCATCAAAAGGTGAAAATCTGGATAAGCATGACTGGCAAAAGTGATCGGTTTCAGAGAGGTCTCGTCCACCATGATGGAGAGTTCTTCCTGTAATTCCCGCACCAGCGCCCGCTCCGGTGTCTCGCCCGTCTCGACCTTTCCGCCCGGGAACTCCCAGAGGCCCGCCATCGGTTTGCCAGCGGGGCGTTGAGCCAGCAGGATACGGCCTTCGGCATCATAGAGCGCAGCGGCGACCACAAGCACCATTCTACGCGTCATGTACGATAGGCTCCGTTGATGTCGACATAGCCATGCGTCAGGTCGCAAGTCCAGACCGTGGCAGACGCCTCGCCCACGCCGAGGTGGACACGGATGGTGAATTCCGGCTGGGCAAATACCCCGCCGGCGGCTGCTTCGCTATAGTCCGGCATGCGCCCGCCCGCAGAGGCAACCTGGACATCATCAAACCATATGGCGAGCTGGTCCATGTCTATCGGCTCAAGCGATTTGCCAACGGCCATCACGATCCGTCCCCAATTGGCGTCTCCGGCAGCCATGGCCGTTTTTATGAGGGGCGAGTTGGCAATCGAACAGGCGACCACCTTTGCGGAGGTTTCCGACACTGCGCCTTCGACCGTGATGGTGACAAACTTGCTGGCCCCTTCCCCGTCCTTGACGATGAGGTGGGAGAGGTCGAGGCAGACCTGCTTCAAGGCGGCGGCGAATTCGGCGAAACGGGGATCGTCCCGTGTGGCGATCTCGGCCATGCCGCTGGCCCCGCTGGCAAATACCATCAGCGTGTCGGACGTCGACGTGTCGCCATCCACCGTGATGTTGTTGAAGGTCTGGTTCGTTACCTCTTCCAGCAGACCTTGCAGCAGGTCTGGCGCGATGGCGGCGTCGGTGAAAACATAGGCCAGCATGGTCGCCATGTTGGGCGCGATCATGCCCGAGCCCTTGGCGATACCGGCCAGATTGACGTCCACGCCGTCGATCTTGGTCGCAAGCCCTGCGCCCTTGGGAAAAGTATCAGTCGTCATGAAGGCGCGTGCCGCGGCTTCCCAGTCAGGAGCCGAAAGCTTGCCCGCAAGATCGGGCACGAACGCGCCGACATAGTTCGGGTCTGGCAAGGGTTCGCCAATCACGCCGGTCGCCGCGAGGAAACATTCCTGCTTTTCCACGCCGAGCGTTTCGGTCAGCGCCTTCAGGGTGGCCTCGTTCTTGAGCACGCCCTTGGCACCGGTGAAGGCATTCGAGTTGCCCGAATTTGCGATCAGGGCACGGGCCTTGCCGGCACCTGACTTCAAGGCCTCCCGGCACCAGATGACATCTGCCGACGCGGTATGAGACAGCGTGTACACGCCGGCGCAATGGGTGCCTTCCTCAAAGCTGAACAGGAACACATCATCGCGCGTCATGCCACGTGCCGCATAGAAGCCGCGCGAACCGGTGGCCGCGCGCACACCCTTGACGACCGGCAGGTCTGGAAAGCGAGCCGGGGCGAAGGGAGATGGGGTCAGTTTCAAAGTTCACGTCCTTGTTCATCAGATGCGGGCTGCTCTTTGAGGAGATCGCCCTCGCTTTCAAGCGAAAGTGCAGCATCGGGGACAATGTTTGTCGATTTCTCGCCCTTTTCGATCTGCGCTTCGGTGCGCAGGCGTCGCAGGATCTTGCTGACCTGGTTGAGCGTCAGGAAGGTGACGATCTCCGGCCGCATCTCGGCGCGGGTCTTTGGCGGGCTGGTTCGGCGATCCTTCACCTTCAACAGGTGCCAGCCATCGGCAGACAGGAAGGGTTCAGAGACTTCGCCGACCTTTGTGTTGGCGATCACGACCGGGAACGGATCTGCCATATTATTTGGCGCGACATAGCCCAGGTCACCATTTTCCATGCGCGTGGTGGTATCGAGCGAGTTGGAGACGACGAGGCTTTCAAACGTGGCGCCGTCCTGAATTTGCTGATGGAGTGCCCGGGCCTCTTCCTCGGTTTCAACCAAGATATGCGCGATCGAGACTTCGTCGTCCTCCTGCTGGAGGGCGACCTGCTCCTTGTACATGGCCTCGATACTGTCCTCGTTCACTTCAGACGCAACCAGGCTCTCCACGAGCAGATTTCCGAGAATACGCTCGCGGGCAACTTCAAGCCGGCGCTCTGCTGCGGCGCCCTTGTCGAGCCGGCGGTTCAGCGCCTCTTGTGCCATCAATTTCTGGTCGATCAACTGGTCGAGGACGAGATCATAGTTTTCATCGCCGGGGCCGAACGCGTCGCCCGGTGAAATCAGGCCGCGCGCAACGGCCTCCAGCTCGACTTCGCTGACATAAATCGGATCGCCATTCACCGTGACGGCGGCTGCGGCCTCGACCTGAATGACGGGTTCTTCTTCAACTGGCCGGTTACAGGCGGGGACCAATAAAAGCGCGGAAGCGGCAAGCAGTGCAGGCAAAGCGCGGGAAAAGGGCTTCATAAGCAGCACGGTAAAGTCTCCTTTAGGCTGAGGGCGCTGCATTGACACCCCAATGCGGCGTTCTTAAGTCTGACCCGAACGCTGGTCGAGGGGTTTCAGCCAGCGAGTGTGCTGTGGGAGAACCCACAAATATTCTGCCGGTTCCGCTGTCAGGATTAGAGTTTTGTCGCCCCAGATCAATTGGTGCTACCTGATATGCTTTCTGTTGCCCGCAAGATTTTCGGTTCAGTTAATGATCGCAAGCTGAAGCCGCTGCACGCGCGCGTCAACCGGATCAACGCGCTCGAGCCGATGATGGAGGCGCTCTCCGACGAAGCCCTACGCGGCAAGACGGACGAATTCCGCAAACGCCTCGCCGATGGCGCCACACTCGACAGCCTGCTTGAAGAAGCCTTTGCGGTTGTCCGCGAAGGCGCACGACGCTCGCTCGGCATGCGCCATTTCGACGTTCAGTTGATGGGCGGCATGGTGCTGCACTCCGGCAATATCGCCGAGATGCGCACGGGTGAGGGCAAAACACTGGTCGCGACGCTGGCGGTTTACCTGAACGCGCTTGAGGGCAAGGGCGTTCACGTCATCACGGTCAACGACTATCTCGCCAAGCGCGACGCCGAGTGGATGAGCCAGGTCTATGGCTTCCTTGGCATGTCGACCGGCATCATTGTTCATGGCATTTCCGACGAGGAGCGCCGCAAGGCCTACGCGTCTGACATTACCTACGGCACGAACAACGAGTTCGGATTCGACTATCTGCGCGACAATATGAAATACTCGCTGGACCAAATGGCCCAGCGCGAACACCATTTTGCCATCGTCGACGAAGTCGACTCCATCCTGATCGACGAAGCGCGCACGCCGCTGATCATCTCCGGCCCGACCGATGATCGGTCCGAACTCTATATGGCGCTTGATGCCCTGATGCCGCGCCTGACGGATGAGGATTACGAACTCGACGAAAAACAGCGCTCGGTCACGTATACCGAAACCGGCACGGAAAAGATCGAAGGCTGGTTGACCGAGGCCGGCACGCTGGAAGGCTCCATGTGGGAGCCGGCGAACATCTCCATCGTCCACCATGCCAATCAGGCATTGCGCGCTCACAAACTGTATGCGCGCGACAAGGATTATATCGTCAAAGACAGTCAGGTTATGCTGATTGACGAATTCACGGGGCGCATGATGGAAGGCCGCCGCCTGTCAGAAGGCCTGCACCAGGCCATCGAGGCCAAGGAAAAGGTCGACATCAAGCCGGAAAACCAGACCCTGGCGTCGATTACGTTCCAGAACTATTTCCGCCTCTACAGCAAACTGGCCGGCATGACCGGTACGGCGCTGACCGAGGCCGACGAATTTGCCGATATCTACAATCTCGGTGTCATCGACCTGCCGACGAACAAGCCGATCCAGCGGATTGATGAGGATGATGTCGTCTACCGCACCGCAAGTGCGAAATATGCCGAGATCGTCAAGGACGTCCGCGAGTGTCATGCCAAGGGTCAGCCAGTCCTGCTCGGCACGGCGTCGATCGAAAAATCCGAAGTCCTGTCGAACCTGCTGACGACCGCCAAGATTCCACACAAAGTGCTGAACGCGCGCCACCATGAGCAGGAAGCCCAGATCGTGGCCAATGCCGGTGTGCCGGGCGCCATTACCGTTGCCACCAATATGGCCGGACGCGGTACCGACATTCAGCTCGGCGGCAATTTCGAGATGCGCGTCGAACAGGAAAAGGCCGAACAGGAAGCCAAGCTTGGCCGCGAACTGACCGAAGGCGAATTGTCCCTGCTGACCAGCCAGATCAAGGCCGACATCGAGGTCAAGAAAAAGCGGGCGCTGGACGCTGGCGGCCTCTACGTTCTGGGTACCGAGCGTCACGAGAGCCGCCGGATCGACAACCAGTTGCGCGGCCGAACAGGCCGTCAGGGTGATCCGGGCAAGTCCAAATTCTACATTTCCATCGAAGACGACCTCATGCGCATCTTTGCGGCAGAGCGGATGGACAATGTTATGCGTCGCCTTGGCATCAAGGAAGATGAGGGCATCACTCATCCCTGGATGAACAAGGCGATGGAAACGTCGCAGAAGAAGATTGAACAGCGCAATTTCGAGATCCGGAAGAACGTCCTCAAATATGATGACGTGATCAATGATCAGCGTAAGGCCATCTTTGAGCAGCGCATGGAATTCATGCGCGCCGAGAATGTCTCCGACACGATCATTGATATGCGCGAAGACGTAATCAACGGCCTGATCGCCCGTACCATGCCCGAGAAGGCCTATGCCGAGCAGTGGGACATGGATGGGCTGGCCGAAGCCCTGCGCAATGATTTTGCCGTGGACATGCCTGTGAAGGATTGGGCCGCCGAAGAAGGCGTTGCCAATCAGGAAGTGGCTGAGCGCGTTCACAATGGAATCGCCAAAGTCTATGAGGCGATCACAGAGCAAGTCGGTCTTGAGCAGATGCAGCGGATTGAAAAACAAATCCTGCTTCAGGTCCTCGACATGCGTTGGCGCGAGCATCTCCAGATGATCGACCAATTGCGGTCAGTGATCCATCTGCGCTCCTACGGCCAGCGCGACCCGCTGAACGAGTTCAAGGAAGAAGCCTTCAACTTGTTCTACAATTTGCTGAACGAGTTGCGCGCGACCGTGACCCGCTCACTGATGCATATCCGGGTTCAGACACCGGAAGAAAAACAGCAAGCGCAACAGCGACGCCCTGTGCCGCAAGCGCCGGCGCCTGTTCCGCCAATGCGCGAAACGCATCTTGATCCGGATACGGGCCATAATGAGATGTCGAGCGACGACACGCCGCCGCCCGGACCAGCCCTGCATCAAGCAGAGGAAAGCTGGGCCAGCACGCCCCGCAACTCCCCCTGCCCATGCGGCTCCGGCAAGAAGTACAAGCATTGCCACGGCGCCCTGACCACGCAGAAGGCCTAGTCCCGAGCATCGGAACCTCAGGGTAAACGCTGCGTTGACCATGATGAATACTCTCAAGGAGACTCATCATGGGCCGCACGCTCACCGCCATCATCGCTTTCCTCTGCGTCGCATTCGTGATCGCACTCGGCTGGTTCTATCTGCAGGAAGGCTCATTCGAAGGCGCTGGCGCGCGCATGGACGCGACGCTGGAAGATCTGCCCGAGGAAACATCCGAATTTGCGAATGAAGTGTCTGATGCGGCCGACGAGATTTCCGACGAGCTGGATCAGGATGGATCGCCCAACCGGTAACCACGTCACAAGATGACCGCAATGTAACCTTGGACTGGCCCCGGCTGCGCCCCACCTCCGCCGCGACCAGCGGGTCATAAACCGTGTCTCCAATCTTTTTTTGGGGACCCCAAACATGACCGATACGTCTCAACCTCCATCGCCGTTCGCGAGCCTTGTGCCGCAACGGTCCGTCGGCCTGAAATTGCTGCTCGTCTGCGGACTTGCCCTCCTGATGGCCATTCCCGCCCTCTTCATACATTCCGTGGTCCAGGATCGCCGCATGGGCGCGGATCGCGCGCTTGCCGACGTCAGTGAAATGGTCGGAGGCCAACAATCCGTGCTGGGACCGGTCTTGTCCGTACCCTATTCACGCACCCTCGGCCCAAGGCACAATGAACTGGTTTACGGCTATGTGGTCGCTTATGCCGATACCGGCACCGCCTCGGCCGATGTGGATGTTCAGATGCGTACCCGCGGCATTCACGCCATCCCTGTCTTCGATGCCACGATCAGCATGGACGCTGCATTCGATCCGGCGGCCTTGCGCGCCGCCTTGCCCGACGACGCCACCCCGATCTGGTCGGATGCCAGGGTCTATCTCGGGGTCTCGGACACGCGCGGCATCCGGGATGCGATCACCGTCACAGCGAATGGCACGGACTTGGCCATCGAACCAACGCCCTATTACGCGTCCAATGTCGGCAAGTACCAACCTGTGCCGCCCTCCGGTGTGACCCTTGCGGGCGGCCATATTGCTGGTCTCGAAACTGCCACATCACCGATCGCCTTGACCTCCAACATGCGCCTGTCCGGGGCCGAACGCCTATCCATCGCGCCATTTGCAAAGGATACGCGGGTCGACCTTGTGAGCAATTGGAATGATCCCAGCTTCCAGGGCGGCGTACTGCCCGAGCGCCATACGGCAGGCGACGGCCAGTCGGAAGGCTTCGAGGCGCATTGGCGCGTGCCCTATCTGGCCCGCGGCATTGCCGGCGCAGGGGCCAATCTCGACCTTGGCGAACTGACCGAATGGAACCGTCGCGACATGGCTGTCCGGTTCATGAAGGAAGGCAATCCCTATCAGAGCGTCGAGCGCGCGTTGAAATATGCCGTCATGTTTGTCGGCTTCGTTTTCCTCGCCTACTTCCTGTTCGAAGTGACCAGCGCCGCACGCGCCCACCCCGCGCAATATGTCCTGGTCGGACTGGCACAGACGATCTTCTACATCCTGCTGCTCGCCATGTCGGAGCGTATCGGCTTTGACGGAGCCTTCCTGATCGCCGCAAGCATGACCGTGCTGCTGACCGCCGCCTATGCGGCCAGCGTATTCCGCTCACGGCTCTATGGCCTGCGCGCGCTGGCCATCCTGTCCGGCATCTACACGCTGATCTATGTGCTGATGCGGGCCGAGAGCCATGCCTTGCTGGCGGGCGCTCTGGCAAGTTTCGCGGCCATCGCACTGACCATGTACATGACCCGCAACATTGACTGGTATGGTGAGCGGACCTCCGCCCCCGCTGCTTGACATGGAGGGGGAAGTGCCCGAACGCCTAGGCCCTATGATGACGACACTTCCCCCTGTTCGCGGCAAGCTGCTGAAGGACGCGAACCTCGCGCCCTATACCTGGTTCCGGGTGGGCGGGCCGGCCGACTGGCTGTTCCTGCCCGAAGACGAAGCCGACCTTGCCGGCTTCCTGAAGACGCTCGACCCGGCCATTCCGGTGACCGTACTCGGCGTTGGCTCGAATGTGATCGTGCGCGATGGCGGCATCGAGGGCGTGGTCATCCGCCTGATGGGAAAATACTGGGGGAGTGTGGAAGCCGGGGACGATTTGACCCTGACAGCGCGGCCGGGTGCACTGGACCTGTCCGTCGCCAAGACTGCCGCCCGGCACGGCATCAGGGGGCTGGAGTTCCTGTCCGGCATTCCGGGATCGCTCGGCGGGGCGACCCGCACCAATGCCGGGTGCTATGGTCAGGAATTGCGGGACGTGCTGGTCGGCCTTGAAGGCTACCTGCGCGATGGCACCCATGTCGCCTATCGCGGGCCGGGCCGGGCCGGCAACCTGCCGGAAGCGCAGTTTTCCTATCGACACAGCGACCTGCCCAATGACCTGGTCGTCACCAAGCTGACCCTGGAAGGCAGCGGCACAGGCGCACCAGACGCGATCCTTGCAGAAATCGAAGCCCTACAGGCCCGCCGGGCCGAGACGCAGCCGATCAAGGACAAGACATCCGGATCCACGTTTGCGAACCCCGACCCGCCCGGCACGCCAAACCAGCGGTCCGCATGGAAACTGATTGACGCTGCGGGCTGCCGCGGCCTGAAGGTCGGCGGCGCACAGGTTTCGCCAAAGCACTGCAACTTCCTGATCAATACCGGCGATGCCACAGCCGCAGATCTCGAAGCGCTGGGCGAGCTTGTTCGCGCGCAAGTATGGGACTCTCAGGGCGTAAAGCTGCGCTGGGAAGTGCGCCGCATCGGCCGCATCAAGCCTCCCCTCCCCTGATCGGGCACCGCGAACCTAGAACTTGCCTTCCAGCTGGACTGTGAAGATCGGGCCGAAATCGCGCGCGCGGTCTTCAACGCGCACGACATTGCCAAGGCGATTTGTGTCGTACAATTGCCGGCGGAACGTATCATTCTGGTTCGCGAAGTTCCCGATCATGGCCTGACCGGTCATGCCCCAAAGATCCTTGTGCTCGACATAGGCGAACCCAAATCCTGGGCTCGCCCCTTCCTGCCCTGTCTCGGACAGGCGATAATACGGATTGCGTTCCCAGCGCTCGAACCCGACACCCCAGACCCAATCCGTTCTCGGAACATCCTGTCGCATCTCGGCGAGCATCCAGTATTTCGAACTGTCATTGATCGGCCTCACCTCTCCGGTGAGCGGGTCGGTCACTTCCGACTCGAAATACTCGCCTTCAAAGGACAATTCCGCGCCAGCAAAACCGACTTTGTCGAATTTCAACGTGGCGTCCCACTCCGCTCCGACCCGCCAGGCCGAGTCGAGATTTCCGGGACCGTCGCCCGTCCCGATGGGTACACGGTCAACAATGTCCTCGATATCGGAATAGAAGACTTCGAGCGTCGCGGCGCCCCAGCCGCCATAATTCTTCTCGGCCTGGGCGCTCAGTCGCCAGCTCTGCTCCGGAACGATTTCGGGATTACCATTCTCGCCGTTCCCGGCACTCAGATTGACCGATGAGACAAAATCGAAAAAGTCCAGCTGTCCCACTTCCCGCTCAAGGCGTGTGACCAGTTTCAATGACGGATCCACCTGCCAGGACAGGCTGGCGAAGCCTTTGGGGCGGGTGAAGGTCCGCACATTGGACGCATCGCCGGACTGGGAAAGTTCCGATATTTCAGCGCCCATGGAAACTTGCCCGGTCACTGAGGGGGAAAGCCGACGACCATGCGTCACGGAGACTTCTCCGCGCTGTTCCTCAACTCGTGAATTCGCGTTCGGCAGAGTCTGCAGCTCCAGCGGACTGCCACCTTCGGAACTGGCAAGAGAAGATTGCTGGTCCAGATAGTTGAAGGCTCCCTCCAGCGCGAATTGCCAATCGCTTCCATTCTCAAATGCAAGACCATACTCCGTCCGGAGAATATATTCGCCCTCTTCAATATCGCGCGTGAACAGGCTTTCGGAAATATCCGTCCCATCAACATTACCGCGGAATACGCGGTCAATGATGGGGCTGTCCTCTCGGCGAACCAGGCCGATTGCCTTTAGCCGGCCCGGCCCAAAGCCAAATTCATAATCGCCACCGACTTCCACGAACACTTCATCCTCAGCGCCCTCATACAGGCGCCGCCCCTCTGGCCCGTTAACCGGAAAGAGTTTCGAGGTTTCTTTCCTGTCTGGCTGGAACAGAGTGGTCTTTGCGTTGAGATTTCCGATAGCCCCCGAGGCTGGCGTCCAGCCAACCGATCCGGATACGGAGACATATTCGGCGGCATAGGTGAAGTCTTCCTCACGGCGCTGTATCAGGTCGCCGATGCCGTCGGTGACAAATTCAGGACCGTTGGAGGCGCCGCGCTCCGGGCTGCTCTCGGCCTCGAATGACCAGCTGATATCCCCCTGCCCGCCGGATAGTGTGAGATTGAGGCCGTTGTAGAACGGCGGGAGGTTGTCGCGGAACCGGGCACGCCAGCGCCAAGTGCCTGAGACCGCCCCATCTCCATTGGTGATGACATTCACGACATGCCCGGACAGGCCGGCAATTTCAAAGGCTGACGCATCGACCAGTTCGAGCCGCACAACGCTGGAGGCGGATATCCGGTCCAGCGACTCGGTCGCCCCATTGGACTTTCCAGATACGCGCTGACCATTGATCAGCACATTCCCACTGGCCTGACCAAATCCGCGAGAGCCGTCATCATCGCCCTGGATCGAAAATCCCGGAATGCGCGAAACCATTTCGAGCGCCGTGCGCGGTGCATACTGACTGAAATCGTCCATCGTGTAGATGGTTGCACCGGGTGTGGTTTCCGGTGCCATATCCGCCACAGCCGACAGGGCGATGAATGATGTGGCCAAGCTGAAGCATGCACTGGCGGCAAGCCGTGTGAAAGGGATCACGCTGCGTATCCTCCCCGCAGATGTCTGGAAAAAATCCGGTGTCTCACCACCGCGTCTATCTCGAATATCGATAATGACTACATACGTAGTCTAAATATGGCAACAGGCCCAAACCTATATTTTTTGTCATCCTGCCGAGAAAAGGTTTTGTAGCTGCCACGCTAAGGCCGCTTTAACCCTGCAGACGCGATGTATAGTCAGAACGCCAGCTTGCAGGAAAATCTCATGAAACGTGTTGCCGTGATCTATGGAGGCTGGTCGTCCGAGCGGGACGTGTCGCTCACCTCGGGCAAGCAGATGGCAAGTGCGGCGCGCACGGCCGGGTATGATGTTGTTGAAATTGATGCCGGTCGTGACCTCGCTGCGCAACTGACCGATGCGAAACCGGACGCGGTGCTGAATGGCCTGCACGGACCTTGGGGCGAGGATGGGTGTGTGCAGGGCGTACTGGAAGTGCTGGGCCTGCCCTATTCCCATTCGGGCGTATTGTCCTCGGCGCTCGCCATGGACAAGCTGAAGTCGAAAGCGGTCTTCCGGCAGGCGGGCATTCCGATTGCGGAAGACAAGCAGGTCACCCGCGCAGAAGCGGCTACCGCGCATCCTCTCAAGCCCCCTTATGTGATCAAGCCGGTCGCGGAAGGATCGAGTTTTGGCGTGCTGATCGTACGCGAGGGTGCCAATGGGCCGGCCAAGGAGCTGACCGGGCCGAACTGGCATTATGGCGACCATCTGATGGCCGAGGAATTCATCCCCGGCCGTGAGTTGACCGTGGCCGTGCTGGGCGACCGAGCACTGGCTGTCACAGAGATCACGACCTTAAGAGACTATTACGATTTTGATGCAAAATATGAAGCTGGTGGATCGCAGCATGTGATCCCGGCAGACCTGCCTGCCCCTGTGACCCAAGCCGCAATGGAATTTGCGCTGAAGGCACACCAGGCGCTCGGTTGCCGGGGCGCGACGCGGTCCGACTTTCGCTATGACGACAAGAGAGACCGGCTCGTGATCCTGGAAACAAATACACAACCCGGCATGACGCCCACCTCGCTTGTCCCCGAACAGGCCGCTTTCGTTGGTATGTCCTTCGAACAGCTGGTCGCCTGGATGATCGAGGATGCTTCATGCCAAAGGTAACCCGCAATCAGACTGTGCCAAAGTCCAAGAAGAAGGCGAGCCGCCGCCCTGCTGTCATCGTAGATGAAGTGACGGGTGAAGAGGTTCGCGTTTCGTCCGTCGTCTTTGGTTTTGTCATGCTTGTGGCGATTGTCGTGGCAACCGCTGCCTGGATGGGCGGCTCGATATCCCAGGTCGAGAACCGCTTTGCCAGCTTCATGGACGACACGGCGCGCACGGTCGGCATTTCCGTCAATGACGTGTCCATCATCGGCCTGGAACAGGATCCGGCCCTCGCACAGGATATTCGCGCCGCCGCCATGATCGAGCCCGGCGAGAACATGTTTCGCGCAGACCCGCATGTCATCCGTCGCCGGGTCGAAGGCACCCACAAGGTGCTGAATGTGCGCGTCCATCGACTCTGGCCCGACCAGGTCGTAATCATCGCGGACGCCGCCGAGCCGGTTGCGCTGTGGCATGACGGCAAGGCATGGACTGTCGTGGACGGTCTGGGTCGCGTCATTCCGGACGCCCGCGCCGATGACCACAAGGACCTCATCCGTCTGGCGGGTCGCGGCGCCGCCAAGGCCGCCCCGGCCCTCGTAACTGCCCTCAAAGCTGAGCCGGACGTCGCGCCCCGCATCGCGATCGCTACCCGCATCAATGATCGCCGCTGGGATATGCGTCTTGTTTCCGGCGCTACGGTTCGCATGCCGGAAGATCACCAGATGGTGGCTGCGCTGGACAGCCTGTCGACCCTGCAGGTGCGCACAGCGCTGATGCAGCGTCCGCTAGAGACCATCGACCTGCGCAATAAAGGCCGGGTCTATCTGGACCCGGTGAACGATCCTGACTTCACAGCACGCAAAGAGGCGGCCCGGAGCTGATGGCAAACGTTCAGGCCCGGCGTAAGCCTCTTGTGGGGTCGCGCACGTCCAGCCCCGTTGCGGCGCTGGACATCGGTTGTTCGAAAATCACGTGCCTGATAGGCCGAAATGACGGCACCGGCCCCCGCAATTTCCAGATCCTTGGCGCAGGGCGCCAACAATCTCGCGGTTTCAGTGGCGGCACGATCACCGACATGCAGGGTCTCGAACGCTCGATCCGTCTGGCCGTCGAAGATGCCGAGCGCGAAGCGGGCGAGCAGATCAATCAGGTCATGCTGGGCATAACGGGGCCGAAACTGAATTGCCAACTGGTCACCGCGACCACCGAGATCGGCGCCCGCGAGGTGACCCCCAAGGACATCCGCCGGGTTCAGGCTCAGGCCATGGCGCAGATCTCAACCAAGGGCTCCGATGTGCTTGCCGCCTGGCCGGTTGCCTATCGCGTGGATGCGCAGGAAGGCGTGCGTGAGCCCGCCGGGATGTACGCAGACACACTCGGCCTGATGCTGTCTGTGGTCACCGCGCCTAAGTCCATCGTCCGGAATCTGGTCGAATGCGTCGGCCGCGCGCATCTCAGCGTAGATGCCCTGATCCCCTCCTCCATTGCCAGCGGTGCAGGCACGCTGATCGACGACGAAATCGAGAATGGTGCCATCTGTATCGACATGGGCGCCGGCGTCACGGCGGTCTCGGTCTATCTGAACGGCTCGCCCGCATGGCTTGGCCTTATCCCGGCTGGTGGCACACATGTGACCTCCGATATCGCGCAGGGCATCGGCACGACATTCGCCGCCGCCGAGCGCCTCAAAAGTGTCTATGGCACCGCCAATCTCGAAGGCCCGGGCCTGGCAGAACGGATTGAGGCCCCTCGCCTGGGTGATGATGGCCGTCTGCAAGCCACCCGGATGGAACGGGGCAAGCTCGCTGAAATCATCGCGCCGCGCGTCGAGGAAATTTTCGAATATGTTCAGCAAACCCTGCAAGGCAGTGGTGTACGCAAAGTACTGCCGCGCCGCGTGGTGCTGACCGGCGGCGCGAGCCAGTTGCCGGGCGTTCGCGACGTCGCCACGCGCATCCTTGAAGCGCAGGTGCGGCTCGGCCGTCCGACAAATGCTGAGTTCCTTGGCGAAACACTGGGAACACCAGCTTTTTCTACAGCTTCAGGTCTGCTACTGTATCCCGAGTTGGGGTTCGCAGACGCAGTACGGGCTGGCATTGCGTCAAAGGAATACGGAGCAGAAGCCCGAAGCGGAGCCGTGAACAAGGCGTTCCATTGGTTGAAAGAAAATTTCTGATGCCAATCGCGAATCACTTAACCGCTTCTTAGCTGCAACGCGTCATTTTAGCGCTTCAGCATGGCTTATGGCGGCAAGGTGAGGACGACGAATGACACATGAACTCAAGCCCAGGATCCTGGTCTTTGGTGTTGGCGGTGCCGGAGGCAATGCCGTCGACAACATGATCGAGGCAAACCTGCAAGGTGTCGAGTTTATCGTTGCCAACACTGACGCTCAGGCCCTTTCCCGTTCCAAAACGGAAAACCGCATCCAGCTCGGCCCGGAAACGACCTCTGGCCTTGGCGCAGGCGCCCGCCCGGACATTGGCGCGAAAGCCGCCGAAGAATCCATGGATGAGATCCGCGAGCGCCTCGAGGGCGCCCACATGGTCTTCATCGCCGCGGGCATGGGCGGCGGAACCGGAACCGGCGCAGCCCCGGTGATTGCGCGGGCCGCGCAGGAAATGAACATTCTGACCGTCGCCGTGGTCACCAAGCCGTTCAGTTTTGAAGGCACGCGCCGCATGACCTTTGCGGAAGAAGGCCTCGCTGGCATCCAGAAATACGTCGACACGATGATCGTCGTGCCGAACCAGAACCTTTTCCGCATCGCGAACGACCGTACGACCTTCGCCGAAGCCTTCCGCATGGCAGATGATGTGCTGTATTCCGGTGTCCGTGGCATTACCGATCTGATGGTCATGCCCGGCCTGATCAATCTCGACTTCGCCGATGTCAGCTCGATCATGCGCGGCATGGGCGCAGCCATGATGGGCATGGGCGAAGCCGAAGGCGAAAACCGCGCTCTCGAAGCTGCCAAGCTGGCCATCGACAACCCGCTGCTCGACGATATTTCGATGCGCGGCGCCAAGGGCGTGCTGATCAACATTACCGGCGGCTATGACATGACGCTGTTTGAACTCGACGAGGCCGCCAATGAGGTGCGCCGCGAGGTCGACCCGGATGCAAATATCATTCTGGGGTCTGCCTTCGATACCGAACTTGAAGGCAAGATCCGCGTCTCCGTCGTCGCCGCAGGCGTCGATGCCGTGATGCCATCTCTGAAGCAGGATGCACCGGTCGCAGAGACTGTGCGCCAGCCCATCGCAGAGCCGATTGAGGAAGAGCATGTGGAGCCCGTCGCCGAAGTCGAATCGGAGACCGAAGTGGAAGTGGCTGCAGAAGAAGACGATCGCCCGAAAGTGATCCTTCATCATGCCTCCCCGCTCCGTTCAGGCGATGTCGATCCGCGGGACGACTTCACGGGACAGTCCCTGCCCGCAGAACATTTTGAAGGCAGTGAAGGCGAAGACCAGATCCAGGCCGACGCCGTTTTCAGCAAGCAGACCGAAGCTCCGGCCGAGGAAGACGGCCGCCCGAGTCCGTCCGGCTTCTCGAACCTTTTCGGCTGGCGCCGCGGCGCTCAGGGCGAGAATGATCACGCTCCGTCTGCCGAATCCGGCTCACAAATCGTGTCCTCTCCGGACGATCACCCCGAACCCGCCCCGTTCGATGATGCAGACCTCGAAATACCGGCCTTCCTGCGCCGGTCGGCCAATCACTGATTTCACATTCGATTGCAGTCTCAGCGACCGCGAATTGTTACAATAAATCACCAATGATTACAGGGCGGAGGCGGGTGTCTTCGCCCGCTTTGTAATACGCCGAAACAACCCGTGTTTTGTATCCTGGAGACATACACCCCAAACTAAACTCCGAAACTGGAGGTTGGTGTGTTGTCCGGTAGTGTAGAATTTCAACAAACGATCGCGCGGCCTGCAGTATGTGCAGGTGTCGGTGTGCATAGCGGCAAGAAGGCAAAGCTCGTCCTGAAGCCTGCCCCTGCTGGCACAGGTGTCGTTTTCCGCCGGACCGACGTGAAAAGCGGCGATACCGCCATTCAGGCCGATGCCGAATACGTCTCCGACACCCAACTCGGCACCACGCTGACCAATGATGATGGCGTCTCTGTGGCAGTGGTCGAGCATTTGATGGCCGCACTCGCGGGCATGGGCATCGACAATCTCCTCATCGAAATCGACGGGCCGGAAGTGCCGATCATGGACGGCTCCTCGGCAGTTTATTGCGAACTGTTGATGCAGGCTGGCCTGCAACGCCAGTCCGCGCCGCGACGCCGCATTCGCATCCTGGAAGCGATCGAGATTGAAGACGGCCCGAAGCGGGCACGCCTGTCGCCTTCCGACGACAAGTTTCTGACGCTCAATGCGCGCATTGAATATGACGACTCGTTGATCGGCGTGCAGGAGATGGCGCTTAAACTCGCGCCAGGCATGTTTGCCCGCGACCTGGCCTTTGCCCGCACCTACGGGTTTGCGCGCGATGTGGATATGCTGCGCTCGATGGGCCTTGCCCGGGGCGGGTCGCTGGAAAATGCGGTTGTTGTGGACAATGGTGAAGTCATAAATCCTGAGGGCTTGCGCTCAGAGGACGAATTCGTGCGTCACAAGATGCTTGATGCCGTTGGCGACATGATGCTGGCGGGTGCACCGATTGCCGGGATTTATGAAGCGGTTCAGCCCGGTCACTCGATCAACAATCTGCTGGTCCGCAAGCTGCTCGATACGCCTTCAGCCTGGTGCTGGGAAACCGATACGGCAGACGCAACCCGCATAGACACGCGCCGGTCGGCCGCCGTCTGAGGCGTTGCCCCGCCGATCCCTGAGAAACCTGCTTGGAAAACCCCGCTGGTTCGCGCTAAGCAGGTAGCCAGATCATCACAGCAGAAAGCGCCTGCCCTGCCATGCGACTGTCCTCCAAGTTCCCGATCCTCCTCATTGCCACTGCAGCCCTCACGCTGACGGCGTGCCAGTCGCGCGACAAGCGCCGTCAAGAACTGGCCTATGTCGAACGCCCCGTGGAGGCGCTCTACAATCAGGCGGCTAGCGAACTCGACAAACGCGACTTTGATCAGGCGGTCCTGCTGTTCAACGAAGTCGAGCGCCAGCACCCTTATTCTGAATGGGCCCGCCGCTCGATGGTCATGACGGCTTTCGCCCATTATCAATCCCGCAATTATGACGAAGCGATCAGTGGTGCCCAGCGCTATCTTGCGCTTCATCCTGGCGGCTCCGAGGCCGAGTATGCGTATTACCTGATTGCGGCGAGCTACTTCGACCAGATCACGGATGTCGGTCGAGATCAGGCAACAACGGAACGCGCGCGTGATGCCTTGGTGGACGTGGTCCGCCGATTCCCAGACAGCCAGTATGCCCGTGATGCCAGTGTGAAGCTCGACATGGTTCGCGACCAGCTGGCTGGCAAGGAAATGACGGTTGGCCGCTGGTATTTGCGCAACAATCAGACCCTGTCTGCGGTCAATCGCTTCCGCACGGTCGTGAAGACCTATGACACGACCTCTCACGCCCCCGAGGCATTGCACCGTCTGGTCGAAGCCTATCTGACGCTTGGCCTGCGGGATCAGGCGCTCGCGGTCGGATCGACGCTTGGCTACAATTATCCCAATAGCGATTGGTACAAGATGAGCTATCGCTTGCTGACCAATGAAGGGCTGGACCCTGAAGCGCTGGACGCCGAGACCCGCCGCACCCTGTTGCAGCGGATTATTCCCGGCGGCAAATAACCGCCCGGCGGATCAGCCGCCGATCAGTTCAAACCATTCGTCTTCTGTCAGCGTCTGAACGCCGAGGCTTTCGGCTTTTTTCAGCTTTGAGCCCGCGCCCGGACCGGCGACGAGGATGTCCGTCTTCGCCGAAACAGACCCCGACACTTTTGCACCCAGCGCATTGGCTCGCGCCTTGGCTTCGTCGCGCGTCACCCGCTCCAGTGTGCCCGTGAAGACAATCGTCTTGCCGGCGACAGGGCTGTCCGATGAGGCAGCTTCTTCGGCTTCGACGCTGATTTCTTCAAGCAACGCGCTCAGCATGTCGCGATTGTGGGGCTCCGCCTCGAAATCGACGAGCGCGCCCGCCGCCGCCTTGCCGACGCCATCAATGCCAGTGAGTTCCGCAAAGGATTCGGATTCCTGTCCGCCTTCGGCTGCGCGCACGACCGTTTCCCAGAAAGGCGCCCAATTCAGGAAATGCCGGGCATAGAGCTGGGACGTGGTCTGGCCGACATGGCGGATGCCGAGCCCGTTGAGAAAGCGCGCAAATGGCACAGTCCGGCGCGCATCGATCGCGTCGAACAATTTCTTCGCTGAGGCTTTTCCGAAGCCTTCCCATTCTTCAAGTGGCGGCAGGCCTTCCGCCTCAATGCGCGCGGCCAATCGGAAAATGTCCTGCGGTGCTTTCACCACGCCCTTCTCCTGAAAGAGCTGGACCTGTTTCGCGCCGATGCCATCAATGTCGAGCGCCTTGCGGGAGACGAAATGCTTCAGTCGCTCGACTGCCTGCGCCGGACAGACGAGCCCGCCCGTGCAGCGACGGCGCACATCGGCCTCGCCCTTGTCGTCGATTTCGCGCACAGCGGCCGATCCACAGACCGGGCACGTGTCCGGCATATGCCAGACCTTGCCGCCGCCATCCTGCACCACGCGCAGGACTTGCGGGATGACATCCCCTGCCCTCTGGATTTCGACCGTATCGCCGGGTTTCACGCCAAGGCGTTCAATTTCGTCTTCATTGTGAAGCGTTGCATTCGAAACCACGACGCCGCCAACCGTAACCGGGGCCAGGCGCGCGACCGGCGTCAGCGAGCCTGTGCGGCCGACCTGAATGTCGATCTCTTCGAGCGTTGTGGTCGCCTTTTCGGCCGGGAATTTATGAGCGATGGCCCAGCGCGGCGCGCGGCTGACAAAGCCGAGGCGCTGTTGCCAGTCCAGCCGGTTCACCTTGTAGACGACACCGTCGATATCGTAGCCGAGCGTGGCACGCTGCTGCTCGATGTTGCGGTAGGTTGCGATCAGGTCGTCCACGGTCGCAGCGGTGGCCATCAGGGGATTGGTCTGAAATCCCCATTCTGCAAACTTGGCGACCGCTTCACTTTGCGTTTCCGCGAAGGGCGCACTTTCAGCCGCCCAGGCATAGGCAAAGAAATTCAGCGGCCGGGATTTGGTGATCTCGGTATCAAGTTGGCGCAGGCTGCCGGCGGCTGCGTTGCGCGGATTGGCAAAAGTCTTGCGGCCCGCCTGGTCTTCGCGCGCATTGAGAGCCGCAAAGTCGGCATGGCTCATATAGACTTCGCCGCGGATCTCGATGAAATCGGGCCAATCCTTGCCAGCCAATTTCGTCGGGATGTCATTCAGTGTCAGCGCGTTCGCGGTGACGTCTTCGCCGACCAGCCCGTTTCCGCGTGTTGCAGCACGTTTCAATTTGCCCTTTTCATAAGTCAGGCTGAGCGACAGACCGTCAATTTTCGGCTCGGCGGTGAGTTCCAGTGTCTCGGACTCGTCCAGTCCGAGGAAGCGCCGGATGCGCCCGGCAAACTCGGTGACGTCTTCGTCTGAAAACGCATTGTCGAGCGACAGCATGGGCGCGGCATGGGTTGCCTTGGCAAAGCCGTCTTGCGCGACCGCGCCCACACGGTCGGACGGGCTGTCTTCGCGTTTCAGCTCAGGGAAGCGGGCTTCAATGGCGAGGTTGCGTTGGCGGGCGACATCATATTCGGCATCGGTCAGGACCGGCGCGTCTTCCTGATAATAGGCGGCGTCAGCTTCAGCGATAATGGCCGCGAGGCGCGCGAGTTCAGCGGCCGCCTCGTCCGGCGTCAGATCCTCGACCGGTGTTGCCTCGCTCATGCACCCTCCAACAACCTCCCGGCGGCTGCGCGGGCCTCAGCGGTAACTTCGGCGCCTGACAGCATTCGGGCAATTTCTTCCTGCCTGCTGCTGTCATCTAGCCCGCGTATGCGTGAGCCGCCAGCCCCATCCTGCTCCTTCTCCACAAGCCACTGGGCTGAGGCGGACGCGGCCACTTGCGGGCTGTGCGTGATGGCGAAGACCTGCCGGGCCTGACCCAGCGAGATCAGGCGTTCCCCGATCGCGGCCGCGACCGCGCCTCCAACGCCCTGATCGGCCTCGTCAAAGATCAGCGTTAGCGCAGATCCTGCTTCGGCGAGGGCACATTTCAAGGCGAGCGAGACGCGGGCGAGTTCGCCGCCGGACGCAATCTTGCGCAACGGGCCAAAACCCGCGCCCGGATTGGTCTCGGCATCAAATTCGACCCAGTCGATTCCGTTCGGGCCGCCCTCCCCCTCTGCCAAAGGAGTGATTGCAACGCGGATGACCGAGCGACTAAGTTTCAGTGGCTTCAGCTCGCGCGCGATGGCTTTTTCCAATTGCGAGGCGGCCGCCTGCCGGGCGTCGCTTAGCTTGCCAGCCGCCTGATGCCAGTCGGCCCGGGCAGATGCTTCAGCCTTGCGGGCAGCAATCAGCGCGTCTTCGCCCGCTTCAACCAGGTCGAGCCGATCACTCAATGAAGTGAGCATGTCTGGCAGGAGATCGGGATCGCAGCCATGCTTCCGGCCCGCTGCCCGCAAGGCGAACAGCCGCGCCTCGGCGCCGTCCAGTTCAGCAGAATCATGATCGACAAGCCGTTCGAGCTGGCTGATCGCGCCTGCTGCTTCGCGCGCTTCAATCAAGGCCCGCTCGACTGCTTCGGCGGCGGCACGTGCGGCAACCGGCAGCGTGTCCTGAGAGGATTCAAATCCCGGCAAGCGGCAAATCCGTTCGGTGGCACGCGCCGCCTTGGACAAGGCATCTTCCACGCCGGACTTTTCCAACACATTTTCGGCTTCACGCACGGCCTCGGTGACGCGTTCCGACTGCATCAACAGGGTCCGACGCTCTGTCAGGATGGCGGCTTCGCCTTCCTGCGGATTCAAGCTGGAGAGCTCGGCCACAGCCTCGGCCAGCCATTCGCGATGTTCGATGGCTTCGGCATGCGCGTCTTCAAGTTCCTGACGCCGGGCGCTGGCCTCCGCCATCGCAGCATGAGTGGCCGCGCACATGTCCAAAAGCTTTTCATTGCCTGCAAACTGGTCGAGCAAACGGCGGTGAGATGATGGCTTCAGCAGGGTGGAGGCCGCGTGCTGGCCGTGAATCTCGACCAAGAGGTCCCCGATCTCCGACAGGAGCGCCGCGCTGACCGGCTGATCATTGAGAAAGGCACGCGCGGGGCCGTTGCGGCGGATCACGCGTTTCATGGTCAGGGTCTCGTCCGGCGAAGCGTCAATGCCTGCTTCGGCCAGTGCAGACCAGACTGGATGGCTGACCGGGGGCGAAAACTCAACCGCCACACTCGACTGGTCCTGCCCCGCCCGGATCATCCCACGGTCGGACCCGTGCCCCATCGCAAGCGACAGGGCATCGAGAATGATGGACTTGCCCGCCCCGGTCTCCCCGGTCAGCGCCGTAAACCCGGCGCCCGGTTCGATGTCCAGGCGGTCAATCAGGACGAAATCACGTATCGACAATGAAAGGATCATGGCCAGTCTCCAAAGAGTCTACTGGCCATGATTTATCATTAGAACAAAACCGGAACAAGCCCGATTTTCACAGACTGCCTAAAGCGGCATGCAGGCCGCGCGCAACCAGTCCTTCACCGGCCCGTCCAGACGGTCGGCCAACAATTCGTAGACTTGCGCGTGATAGGCATCGACCCAGTCCCGCTCGTCCTTGGTCAGATGAGCCAGATCGATCAGGTCCCGCGCGAGGGGCGCGAAGGTCAGGCATTCAAAGCCATACATGTCGAGTTCGCCACCTTCGATGGCCGCCGGTGGCGTGACATATTGAAGGTTCTCGATCCGGATGCCGTACTGTCCGGCGCGGTAATAGCCCGGCTCATTCGAGACGATCATGCCGGTTTCCAGCGGCACGGAATTCCACGCCTTGGCAATGCGCTGCGGGCCTTCATGGACGCCGAGATAGACGCCGACCCCATGGCCGGTGCCGTGCTGGTAGTCGAGCCCGGCCTGCCAGAGCGCATGGCGCGCGAGAATGTCGAGATGGGTTCCGGTCGTGCCTTTCGGAAAGCGCACCATGGCCAGCGAGATATGCCCCTTCAGGACCAGCGTGTAGTGACGCCGCATGTCCGCGCTCGGATCACCGATGGGAACCGTACGCGTCACGTCTGTCGTGCCGTCCAGATACTGGCCGCCACTGTCGACAAGATAGAGGCTGCCACGTTCCAGCTTGCGGTTCGAGGCTGTCGAAACGCGGTAATGCGGCAGCGCGCCATTCGGGCCGGCACCGGAAATTGTCGGGAAGGACAAATCGTTCAGGCCGCCAAGGTTTTCGCGGAATTCTTCCAGCTTGATGGCGGCGTCGATCTCGGTGATCTCGCCGCTCTGCGCGTCCGTATCAAGCCAGTGCAGGAAGCGGGTCAGGGCCACGCCATCACGAAGATGGGCGGCGGCCGAGCCTGCGAGTTCCGCGTCATTCTTGCAAGCCTTGGGCAGAGCGACCGGGTCGCGTTGGCGTACAGGCGTTGCACCAGCCTGTTCGAGCTGGTCAAAGAACCAGGCTGAGGCCACATCCGGATCAACGCTGACCGTCTTGCCTTTCAGGTCTGAAAGGCCCTTTTCGAGATCGGCCAACGGGCGCAACGTGACACTGTTGCCAAGATGCTGGCGGAGCGCGTTGGATACTTTCACTTCATCAAGGAAGAGGTCAGCTGACCCGTCTGCGAACAGAATGGCGCGGCCGAGCGGCAGCGGCGTGCAGCTGACATCACCGCCGCGAATGTTGAAAGCCCAGGCGATGGACGCCGGCGACGTGATCACAGCCGCGTCGAGCTTTTCGGCTTTGAGATCGTGGCCAATCTGCACACGCTTTTCGTCATGCGCGACGCCTGCAAATTTTACCTCATGCGGCACGACGAGCGCGGCGGGCTGGTCTGGCCGGTCGGCCCAGGCGAGGTCGATAGGATTGTTCGCGACGCTGACCAGTTCAGCGCCAGCCGCCTTGGCGGCCGTGCCCATGGCCGCGACATCGTTCGGGCTCATCAGTTTCGGGTCATAGCCGATGCGCTTGCCGGTCATGTCCTGCGATTTGAGCCAGCCGAACGGGCCGGGCTCCGGCACAGCCTGAACTTCCCAGAGATCCGGATCGGTCTGGTCGGCGACCTGCAGCGTGTAGCGGCCATCGGCGAAGATCACCGCGCGGTCTGTGAAGACGAATGCAGAACCGAACGAACCGGTAAACCCGCTCACCCAAGCCAGGCGCTCATTGGCGTCAGGCAGGTATTCGTTCTGGTATTCATCATCATGCGGAACATAAAGGCCGTCGAGCCCCTGCGCGGAAAGCTGTTCGCGAACGAGGGGCAGATGCGCCCGGCCGTCCTGCGGACCGCCCTTGATATCAAATGTCTGTCTCATGTCCCCTACTTAGTGCGAAAGCGTGGTTTTGACCATAGAAAGCCGCATCGTAGCTATGCATTTATTCATGCAAATTTCCGCTTTTCTATGCTTTTTTGTTTATGCTTTTACGCTACATAGCGCCCACACAAAAGATTGTGCGCCGCACAATACAAAAAGAGGGACGCACTATGAGACGTCAAAACACAATTACTGCGCCAGAAATGGCAATCCTCAACGGCCAGGGCCGTTCGCTGATGGTCAACGAGATGGCTGAGCCAGCCTTCGTGAACGCGCTGCAGAGCGCCGAAAGCCAGCGTCCGCAAATCCTGGCACGCCGTTCTGCGCGCTGGGCGCGCCGCGCCGCTTACTGATCCTGCAGGGCTTAACCCGGCTTCCGGAACACCAGCGTCGACCACCCGTCTTCGCGAATACGTGTCTGGAAGTCGAGCCCGCGGGACGCAAAGGCGTTCCGGACTGGCGGCGCTTGGTGGTGCAGCAGTCCTGACAGGATAATTGTGCCGCCCGGCGCCGTGAGAGACGCAATATCCGGTGCGAGCCCGATCAGGGGCCGCATCAGGATGTTCGCAAACACGGTGTCATACGGCCCGCCCTGACGAATGCGTGGCGTGTTCGCACCGGTGACATGCAAGGCGGTGAAGCCGTTGACATGATTCTTGCGGGCATTCTCATTCGCCACACGCACGCTATCGAGATCGATATCCGTACCGATCGCCGAGGATGCCCCCGCCTTCAGAGCAGCAATCGCCAGAACGCCGGAGCCCGTGCCAAGGTCAAGCACCTTGCCGATGGACCGGCGGCGGCGCACATCATCCAGCGCCAGCAAGCATCCGAGCGTCGTGCCATGATGGCCCGTTCCAAACGCAGGGCCGGCCTCGATCAGCACGGAAATCTTTCCCGGTGACTGGCGCGCAAGGGCGTGGCTGCCCGCTACAACGAACGGTCCGGCCTTGACCGGTGGCAAGCCTTCGAGTGACAGCGTCACCCAGTCTTGCTCGATCACCTGTTCGATCCGCGCGACAAGATCCGGCGCGGCTTCTTCGATAATGACAACGCAGGCTTTGGCGTCTTCGAGCGTTTCCGCGAACGCATCGAGCCGCCAACTGGTCCGGCTGTCCTCCTTGGCATCAACCGCGCCCGCTGGCGACGGATCGGCCCAGGCCAGCGCATCCCACGCCGTTTCAACTGGCGCCCGCGCGCCTTTTGCACTTATCTGATACATGAGCGGCGCTTAGCAGGCGGATGATTTCTTGGGAAGGACACAAAGATGGTGCGGATATCTCTCATGGCAGTTGCCATCGGCATCTCCTTATTGGGCGCTTGCGAAACAGCGCCCGATCCGAGCCCTGCCCCCGCCTCCGAGATGGTAGACGCTCCGGCCCCTGTGGCGCCATGGCGTGAGGTGGCCCCTGAAAATCTTGTGGTCCTGAAAACGGTGGCAGGGGATGTCATGATCGAACTCGCCCCTGAAGTCGCGCCGCAGCATGTCGCGCAATTTCGCGAGGCGATACGGAGCAATCTCTATAATGGCGAATATTTCTATCGCGTGATCGATGGCCATGTGGCGCAGGCAGGACTCGAATTCGAACACCTTCTGGAAGATTGGGCCGAGCTACCGCTGGAAGCCGAGCGGGCCGTGGACGCAGACGGCTTCGTGCCCCTGGGCAATGAGGACCTGTTCGCCGGTCAGGTGGGCCACCGGAATGGCTTCGCAGTTGGCCGAGAGAGCGGACAGGAATGGTTACTGCATTGTCCCGGCGCCCTTGGCATGGCGCGCAATTCCCCGCCGGAGACCGGCTCGACCGAATTCTTTGTTCCCATCGGTCAGCGCCGGTATCTTGATCGGAACTATACGATATTTGGTCGGGTCATTTCGGGCATGGCCCATATCAACCGACTGGAACGCGTGGAGCCTGTGCAGGAGGACAAGATAGAATCCTTCCAGAATCCGGACACATCCGAAAAAGCATTTGCGGCGCGCGCGCAGGCCCTCTCCGCCAATGAGATCCTGTCTGTCGGGCTCGCGGCTGACATGCCCGAAAGTTTGCGCCCACGCTGGGAAGTCATGGCAACGCCCGGCGCAGAATGGGAAGACCTGAAGACCTCCAAACGCGATTACAGCATCTATGATGCCTTTGTGGTTACACCTCCAAAGCGCGTGGATATCTGCACACTCCCTGTCCCTGCGAGACAGGTGCTCGTTGATTGACGAACCGTTCGAGCTTCGTCAGAAATGACGAAAAAACGGGGAGTGAAATGCTGAAATCAATAAAAGGCGCTGCACGCGCAGGCTTAGTTGTGGCCGCCATCGGGGCACTCGCCCTGCCCGCCCATGCCGATACCGGAGACACAGCCTGGATCCTGACCGCCACGGCGCTGGTCCTGTTCATGACCCTGCCGGGACTTGCCCTGTTCTATGGCGGCCTCGTTCAAGCGAAGAATTTGCTTTCCATCTTCATGCAGTGCTTTGCAATTGCCTGCCTGGTCAGTCTGGTCTGGCTGGTGTGTGGATATTCCATCGCTTTCGGTCCGGGCGCGACGGGCTATCTCGGCGGGTTCGCGAAGAGCATGCTTGCAAACGTCACCGGTGCGCCACTCGACGGGCAGACCATTCCCGAACCCTTGTTCTTCATGTTCCAGATGACCTTTGCCATCATCACCCCGGCGCTGATTGTCGGCGCGTTCGTGGAGCGCGTGAATTTTGCGGCTGTGCTGATCTTTTCCGCGCTCTGGCTCGTGCTCTGCTACGCGCCTGTTGCCCATTGGGTCTGGGGTGGAGGCTGGCTGGCCCAGCAAGGCGTGATCGATTTCGCAGGGGGTATCGTGGTGCACACGACAGCCGGCATCTCCGCACTCGTATTCGCACTGATGCTGGGACGTCGTAGCCATTTTCCGAAGGATATGCGTCCGCCCCACAGTCCGGGATTCGTGATGCTTGGCGCGGCCATGCTCTGGGTCGGCTGGTTCGGCTTCAATGCTGGCTCGGCCCTCGGTGCCAATGATGGCGCGGCGCAGGCCATGTTGGTCACACACATCTCGGCCGCCACAGCATCACTTGTCTGGATGCTGATCGAATGGGTCAGCTTTCGCAAACCCACACTCGTCGGCATCGCAACCGGCATGGTCGCAGGCCTCGCGACGATCACCCCGGCGGCGGGATCCGTCGGCCCGGTCGGCGCCATCATTATCGGCATCCTGGCCGCAGGCGTCTGCTACGCAGCCGTTGGCTTGATCCGGCAACGTCTGAAGATCGATGACAGCCTCGACGTGTTCGCCGTGCATGGCGTTGGCGGTATTCTCGGCAGTTTGTTGATCCCGTTCCTCGCAGCCGCAGGTCCGCTGGCGCCGGGACTGGAGATGTCCACCGGTGCGCAGTTTGGTGTGCAACTGCTCGGTGTAGCAGTCGTCGCCGTTTATTCGGCCATCATGACCGGAGCGATCCTGTTCGTCATCAAGCTGTTCATTCCTTTGCGGGTTTCTACCGAGGATGAGGAGAATGGCCTCGACTCAGCCACTCATGGTGAGTCCGCCTATCACTTCTGAATGGTATCGCGGCGGCGCGCTTGACAGGCGCGCCGCAGCAAACCACGGCTAGGGCAATGACCGATACGCCCCCCTTTAAAACGAGTGATAATCTTTCAGGCCTGCCGGAGATCCGCCATGGATTCTTTGGCCGAAAGGGCGGTGTTTCGGGTGGTCTCTATACCAGTTTGAATGCCGGGGAAGGCTCAGGGGATGTGCCCGGCGCCGTCGCGACCAATCGCGAGCGAATCCGCACCGCCATGTCCGCGCGCGCGCTGCTCTCCTGCTACCAGATTCATTCAGCCGATGTGGCACATGTCACCGAACCGTGGAGCGTGCGCCCGGAGGCCGATGCGATGGTGACGAAAATTCCGGAAATCGCCCTGTGCATCCTGACGGCCGACTGCACGCCGGTTCTGTTTGCCGATGCCGAAGCGGGCGTGATTGGTGCGGCGCATGCGGGCTGGAAAGGCGCCATCGGAGGTGTGCTCGACACCACTGTTGCGGCGATGATTGAACTTGGCGCCGAAGCTGGCCGGATTCGCGCAGCCATTGGTCCCACGATCCAGCAGGCAAGTTATGAAGTCGGCCCCGAATTCCGAAACACTTTCCTGGACGCCTCCCCCCATAACGCGGCCTTGTTCTTGCCCGGCAAGGGAGACCGGTTTCAGTTCGACCTGCCGGGCTATTGTCGACAAAGGCTGGATGGGCTCGGCGTCCACAGCGTTCACGACACCGGGCTGGACACATGCGCGCTGAAAGACTCCTATTTTTCCAACCGGCGGCGCAATCAGCGGGGCGAGCCAGACTATGGCCGAAATGCCTCAGTCATCATGCTTGCGCTGTAATTTTCTGAAAAAGTCGTAAGAGTCCGGTTGCGACTCGCCGCCCTATGTTACAAAAGCGACACCAATTGGGCAGCACGGGCGCTCCATCATGAAACTGCTTTCCTGCAACGCAAACCGGCCATTGGCGGAAGCCATCGCCGATTATCTTGACACGCGCCTGACGCGGTCTGAGGTGAAGACCTTCTCGGATCAGGAAATATTTGTCCGCATCGACGAGAATGTCCGCGGCGAAGATGTCTTCGTGATCCAGTCCACGTCCTACCCCGCCAATGACAATCTGATGCAATTGCTGATCTGCATGGACGCGCTGAAGCGCGCCTCGGCCCGTCGCATCACCGCCGTCATCCCCTATTTCGGCTATGCCCGGCAGGATCGTAAAACGGATGGTCGTACGCCCATCTCCGCCAAGCTGGTCGCAAACCTGATCTGCAGCGCGGGCGCCGACCGCGTATTGACCGTCGATCTGCATGCCGGCCAGATCCAGGGCTTCTTCGATATTCCAACAGACAACCTGTTCGGCAGCCCCGTCATGGTCGATGACATCAAGGAGCGCTACGGGAACAAGGATCTCATGGTGGTCTCTCCGGATGTTGGCGGCGTGGTGCGCGCCCGCTCGCTGGCCAAGCGATTGGAGGCCGACCTTGCCATCGTCGACAAACGCCGCCCCGAAGCTGGCAAGTCAGAAGTCATGAACATTATCGGCGATGTGTCCGGCAAGCGCTGCATCATGCTGGACGATATGTGTGATTCCGGGGGCACGCTGGCAAACGCCGCCGCCGCCCTGAAAGAGCATGGTGCCAAATCGGTTTCTGCCTATGTCACGCATGGCGTGCTTTCAAACAATGCCGTTCAGAGGATCGAGAAATCGGTGCTGGACGAATTGGTGATGACCGACTCGATTCAGCCGTCCGAAGATGCGATCAAATCGGAATCTATCCGCATCCTGCCCATTTCCCCGCTATTGGGCGAAGCCATTCGCCGTATCGCGAACGAGGAAAGCGTTTCGAAACTGTTCGATCGCTAGGACTCACTAGTCGACTTCAGGCGCCAGCCGATTCACCAAATACCGGACCGCGCCGAGGATCAACAGGATGCTCGTCACCAGCAAACCCGCCAGCACAGCCATCAGCGTGGCAATGGCGTAATACGACATCACATACCAGTTCGTCGGGATATCTTCGAATTCCCCGATTGGAATGGATGAGAATGTCAAAAGCGCCACAGCGCTGCACAGGCTGATCGTGGCGAACCAGGCAATCATGCGCACGCGCTTGAACAACCAGATGCCGATGTCGGCACTACTGTTGTGCATCATCCCGAGCATGGTGAGCATAAGGGCAAGGATCGTGGCCGACGCGCTGGCGATAGCCGATCCGAAATAGAGGGACGAATCCGACAGCGCCTCCACAAGGCTCACCGCCTCGGATCGGGAATACATTTGACCGACGAACAGACGGTGGATTCCAAACAGGGCAAATGTCAGTACACCCCCAATGATTGGAGTGGATTTCCCGACCGGTTTGGGGTTTGCCATGATCGAGAATCCTCCTGACAGCCGACGCGCCTGCTATTAGACGCGTCGGCGGATCAGAAAGTTCCAAGCATCGTCATCCGGTCCGCGCTAGGCGATACAGAATTCCATCGGATATGTGATGCCTTTGGCGTCGACAGGCTTGCCTGCCTTATTGGTAAGCGGTTTGAACGTCGCGCCCTTCAGTGCTGCCGCCGAAGATTCGAAGACCGGATCGGTGCATTCTGCAAGTGTATTCTGTGGAACGCCATCAGCACCAAGATCGAACAGGACCATGCAGCCACCACTGAGTCGTTTCTTGGCCGCGTCGGCAGGATAGGATGGCCTTGGATGATTCACAGCCTCAGGCGTCCAGTTTGCATTTAGCGACAGGCCAGCAAGCTTGTTCTCGGCCTTGGATGCATCCAGCCTTGCCAACCAGACGGCAGACTTTTCGCGCGTGTCGGCCCAGTTTGCGATGACCTCGCAACCGCCAACTTCACCCCGGATCTCCTCAAAAGCCACATCGCGCTTGATTGGTGCCAGCGGTGCAGCCGGGATGGAGGCAGGCTTGGGCGCGGCATCCGGCACAGGAGCCGCGGGGGGCTGTGGAACCTTCGCGCCGGAATTTGCCGTGATGAACAGGGAGTCCGCCAGGATGAGCCCGGGCTCTGCCATCGGATCGACCGCCTGGCCTGCGCGCCAGACTTCAAGGTGCAGGTGTGGCCCGGTGGCTTGGCCGGACTGGCCCAGCGAGCCGATCACAGTACCTGCGGAGACGGATTCCCCCAGTGACACTTTGATATCTTTCAACTGCCCGAAGCGGAGCACAGTCTCACCCGCAGCGATTTCGACGAGATTCCCGTATCCATTTGTCATTTCTGCGCGGGTCACGATTGCTGAAGTCGGCGCATAGATCGGCTTGCCTTCTTCCTCTGCCAAGTCGACGCCCTGATGTTGTTTCAATTCGCCTGAGACAGGGTGTTTACGCACGCCAAAGGCGCTGGTCAGCTTCGCCTTGTCCAGCACGGCATGACTGTATGTAACCGCGTCGGTCGGCAGCGCGGCGGCGCCCCGGATCAGTGATCCCTGCGCCAAGGCGAGCGGGGTCGCGAGCGCCAGCGCTGCCGCGACTGCCAAGCCAAGACGTTTCGGCCGGTGGTGGGTCTCACTCAGGAGTTGGGTCAAGCGCATTTTGAGGGTTCCTTCTTTCTTGAGCGTGAATGCTGCAACCGGCAGGATGAGCGCAGGCCGGGCATGACGCGCCACCTGGGTCAAGGCGCGAGCATAGGCGATCCGGTCACCCGTCAGCTCGGCGGTCTCTTCATCGACGATCGCCTCGCGCCAATAATCAAGGCGCTCGCGCATGGCCCAGGCAAAAGGAGAGAACCAGAATATGTCTGCGACCATACGGTCAAATGGGCGGGTCAGCAGGTCACCCCGCTTCAGGTGAACCAGTTCGTGCACGATGATTTGTGGTGTGTGTTGTTTCGAGATGAGCGCTGCCGGTATGAAGACGACCGGGCGCACGATACCGGCAAGGAACGGCGCCCCCTGCGGGATAACCCGCACATCCGGCACGCGCCGCAATCCAATCGCGTCGGCCCAGTGGCGAACCGGGCGGATGACCGGACGGGATGTCTGCTTCAGGCGCTGAAGTCTGGCCTGCCCCACAGCCCAACAGACCGCACGCACGAACCACCCGGCAACAAGCGCCCACAGCACCAGTGTCGCAACCGGCGGTATACGGAATTCTGTGGTAGATTCTTCAACAAAGACGGCATCAGACTGGACCGTCAGCGCATCCATGACCGGCAAGTCCGGCAAGGCCTGTGCGGCAACTTGAGTCAGACCCGGCATGAAAGCAGATGCCAGGAATGGTGCGAACATCAAAGCTGCTGCGCCGCGCCATATGGCCTGAGCCATCCTGGGTGAGGGTTTGAGCGTGCAAAGCACGGTGGCGAGCAGCCAGAGCGCCGCGCTCCAACCAAAGGCGAGTGCGATCAGTCCGAACAAGCTCATGCCTTGCCCTCCGTATCGGCCGCCGCCGCGTTGATGATGGCGTCGAGTTCGTCAAGTTCGGCATCGGAGAGGTGTGGACTTTCCGCAAACAAGGCCGCCGGCAATGGCCCGTCCATATCCAGAACCTGGCGGGCGAGATGACGGACCAATCCGCCCAATGTGGCGGTCCGGTCTATAGCGGCGGCATACACTGCGATGCCATGCATGTCCTGACGGCTGACCCAGCCCTTCTCTTCCATCCTGGCAATGACGGTGCGGGTCGTCGACGGCTTCCACCCCTGCCCCGGACCGATGGCATCATGCACCTCACGTGCGCTTTGCCGGCCATGTGACCAGAGATATTTCAACACGCTGAGTTCGGAAGGATTGGGCTGGGACATGCAAATCTCGCTATCAAAGTCACATGTACGCTACAGTTGTAGCGCTCCAGTGTCAAGCGAGCGCTTTTGGGGGCTTCAGGCTCCCCATCCGTTTCAAAATTCCAGATAATTCGGAGTTGTTATTCGACAGTCCAGCCGCGCGGCGTGCGGCGGGCGTCAAGAATGAGCGGCTCTTCAGCCGTGTCGCGCGCTTGCGGGCGGATGCCCTTCCGGCCAGCATACCGCATGAACAAGGCCGCCGCAGCCAGCAAGACGCCTGCGATAGCGGTCATCACGGCTAGCAATCCGGCAAACAGCACCAGCAAGAGCCCAATACATAGCCGCGCCACAAGGCTGATCGCACTCGAAAATGCGTCTGCAATATTGAAACGGCCGGAACTGGAAGCTGCTTGGGTCATGAATCTCTCGTTTACAGTGCAAACATGGCGCCAGTGCTGCGTTCCGTCAATGGAATGGCATGCCGATACTATGTGAATTCGCGGAAATGCCTCAATCCGACCGGATCAGCAGACCGCGTTCGGTCCGAATTTGCGCATAGGCGGCTGTAATCGATGCCGCCTTGGCATGCGCGGCATCCTCGAATTCGCGTGGTGCGCCCATTTGCACCACACGGTCCGGATGGTGATCAGACATCAACTGACGATAGGCGGCACGAATATCGGAAAACTCTGCATCATGGGAGACGCCGAGAATGTGGTATGGGTCGTCGCTATCCGGGCCCAAATGGCTGGCCTTGATCCGGCGGAATGTCAGCTCATCAAAGCCGAAGGCATCGGATACGGTGCGCAAATAGTCCATCTCATCCGCCGTCACGACGCCATCCGCACCCGCGATTTGGAACAGGCCGTCCAGCACGCCTTCCAGCAAGCATGGGCGATCTCGGTATTTCCGGCCGATCTTGCGAGCGTAGCCTTCATAGCCGCGCACAGTCTGGCGGGCGATATTGAAGACACGGCGAACACTGTCGGCGTCTTCAGGCGCGGCGCGGAAGACGCGCGAAAATACCATGATTTCCTGATCCGATACGGTGCCGTCAGCTACGGCAAGCTTTGCACCGAGCCCCACGACCGCCGCAGTAAACCCGACATCATTCGGATCTGGCGCGCACGCAAAATCAGCCCCGTCGGCAAGCATGCCGTCAGAGTTGTCAGGATCGAACAGGCGCCGTCCGCCCTCAAGCACTCGGGTCCACAAAGACATCTCGGGAAATTCTATACCCTATTTTGGCAATTTTGGGAGCGCGGCATGCTGACAGTTGCGTGAAGTCCTGCTCACACTTCCAAAGATGAATTCTTTTTTAGATTCTGATCCTCCGGGACGGACGACCCGTAAAGGGTGGCATCGATGGATATGGTTCCATCGGAAAATTTCTGAATTGGGACACCCCTAATCATGAAACGTCTTCTCACGCTCACCGCTGCTTTCGCCTTCCTGGCCGCCCCGGCCCTCGCAGAGACCTGTCAGTATTCCAAGGATCGCATGGCTAGCCATGTCGAGGCCGAGCTCATCAAAGGCGAATGGTCCAAGATGGATATCGTCGACACCGCCGCCGAAGCTGGCCAGTTCAACACGCTGCTGGCTGCCGCGACTTCAGCTGGTCTGGTCGATGCCCTGAAGGGCGAAGGCCCGCTTACCGTGTTTGCGCCAACCGATGCTGCCTTCGCCGCCCTTCCCGAGGGTACGGTCGAAACCCTGTTGATGCCGGAGAACAAGCACCAACTTGCCGACATTCTCAAACTGCACGTGATCGCTGACAGCAAGGTGACCTCTGACCAGCTCGCCGGAAAGACACTGACCGCAAGCACGTTGAATGGCGACGTAGCAATCGATGGCACCGACGGCGTAACGGTGAATGGCGCCACCGTCGTGAAAGCCGATGTCATGGCCTCCAACGGTGTCATCCATGTGATCGACCAGGTCCTTCTGCCCAAAGGCTAAGGTGATCTGCAAAGCAAAGCGATGCTGAAGGCCTGCCCACATATCGGGGGCGGGCCTTCTCTACTTTGACTGCGCCTCAACCGAGGCTCTCAAGGCGGCGATCTCTGATCGCATCTCCTGTATTGCCGAAAGGACGGCGGCGCGCTCCTTCTCGGCGGTCATGAGTTCACCTTCCAATTCTCCTTCGATTTCGTCGAGTCCCTCCTCGATGATCGCCTGTTGTTCGGCCGCGAGCGAATCCACAATCAGGGCGATGAACAAGTTGAGAATGGCGAAGCTGGCGATGAAGATGAAGATCAGGAAGAACATCCAGGCATAGGGATTGCCATCATCAATCACTTTCTGGACAACTTCGAACCGCCAGCCATCCATCGTCATGACCTGGAAAAGTGAATAGGCCGAACGCGGCAGATCCCCGAACAGTTCGGTGACCTCTTCATTCTCGGTATTGCCGTACATGTTGGTCGCCATTACGGCGGCAACATATGTGATCAGCGCCAGCACTGCGAAAATGGCGCCCATGCCCGGCAGGGCCTTCATCAGCGCCTCGGTAATCCGGCGCATCATTGGAACGATATGCAGTAATCGGAGAATCCGCAGAACCCGGAGCGCACGCAATACGCCGAATGCCTGAGTTCCTGGTATCAGCGAAACGCCAATGACGATGAAGTCAAACCAGTTCCAACCCCGCCGGAAGAATTGCAACCGATAGACTACCAGTTTCAGCAGGATCTCGACCGCAAAGACATATGTGATCGTCTGGTCAACTGCGTCGAGCGACGCGACAAGGCCCTCAGGCAGTGTCTCGCGATAGGTCAGCACGCCAAGAATCACGGCGTTCACGATGATCAAGGCGATCACCAGATGCCGGAACCACGGCCGCTCGATCACGCGCTCCAGCGCAGAATTATGGGTTTCAAAATCGAGTGTTGCGCGTTTCATGGTCTGTGCCGGCTCCCCTTCGGTCGTGAGGCCACACGGCGTTTTGCCCGTAACTGGGCCGACTGCCAAGGCTTGGAATGGCTTATGTCGGCGTCATCGCAACCCGTTAGTCCGCTGACGTGGTTGTGTCGGAAATGATCACCCAACCGCCATCAATCTTGCGCAGGACAAGCGTGTACAGTCCGGACGGATTGTCGCCTTCGACTTCGAGCATCCAATGGCCATGTGCGATGGCGGCATCGGGCGACAGAATTTCAATCTCATAGTCGGACGTCACCAGCGTGCCCATTTTTTCAGGCGTATCGTAGCGTGTTTCATAGCGATGAAGCGTTGCGTCCCACCCGCGCGCAATGTTGCCGCCAGACGCAAAGCGCAAGTCTGGCGACTTCCAATATCCGTCCATGAAGGCGGGTATATCACCGCGATTCCAGGCTGCGTCTTGCGCCTCAAGCATCGCCGTGATGGCTGCCTCCTCCTGAACTTCCAAAGCGACGCTCACCCCAGCCGGTTGGGCCGGAACAGTCCCGCAGGCCGATATGGCAAGGGGCATGACGAACGCAATCAGGGCTGAACGCATGAGACTTCCTCCAGTATTAATGAGGTTTACCCGGCCGATACCGACCGCTTGAGATAGGTTTGACGGCCCCACTCTATGGCACTGAGTACGACCGCAACACCCCCAAGCCAGAAGGTAATGATGAACACGTCATAGAACCCGTTCTGTTCAATCATCTCGCCCAGCCAAGGCCGGCCCAGCGTGCCGATCAGCATTGTGAGCGAGGCCAGCAACGCATACTGAACGGCGGCAAAACGCGGATTGACCACTGATGTCAGATAGGCCGTCATTGCGACGAGCGCGAAGCCGCCTGCAATGTTCTCGGCAAAGATCGTCACCATCAGGCGCGCCATGCGCTGGCCCTGGTCAGAGGCAATTGCCACTTCCTCAGGCTGGAGTTTTGCGGCCCAATCCGCAAAGGTGATCAATGGTGCATCAAGATGGGTGAACGCCAGGAAAGCATCAACCGTCACCGCGCCAGCCGCCAAGTCCGCATAAAGCAAATTGGTCGCCGCCGCGACGATCCCACCAACAAAAAAGACTGGCATCCGGCCGAGCAGCGCGATCAGTGTCGCGCCGATGAGCGAGCCGAGAATGGTTGCCACAACACCGAAGAATTTCGAGGCGATGGCTACATCGTCGAGCGTATGTCCCAACGCATCAAGGTCTGCGCGCAAATAGAAAGGATAGGCAAACGAGCCCCAGACCGCATCGGTGAACCGGTAGGTCAGTGCCAGTGCGAGCACGAGAATGGTCCACCAACCGAGCCGGGAAATGAGCTCCATCAATGGGTCGAAGATCGCCCGAAACAGGGTGGCCAACAGCTTGTCGCCGCGACTCTGTCCCACCACCAGCAAGGGTGCCTCTGTTGCAACAGCCTTTTGTGTGAACACCAGCAAGGCGGCAACGACGGCTGGCAGGACCACGGTCAGCAAGACAATGACAGGCCCCTGTTCGGAAACAAACACCCGCGAGGATATGTCTGCGCCCAAGGCCAGTTTGCGCACGACAAAAGTGCCGATCATCGTGAAGCCGATGAGCCAGCTGAGTGCGACGACGATCACGGCCGGAAGAGTAACTTTTCTGCGCAGCGAGGGCAGGAAACTCATACGGCTCGTATCAGGGCGGGACGAAGATTCCGGTTCCGGCGCGAGCAAACTGCCCAGCACGGTCAGCGCAATGAACACCGACATCATCACATAGGACACGGTCCATCCGACACGTGCGGCCACCAGCAAGGCGAGAAAGCCGGAGATGAAACCGCCGGACTTGTAGCCGAACTGGTAGAGGGCGGACATGAGGTCCTTGTCCTCTTCAGAGCGCGCCACTTCGATCCGCCAGGCATCGAGGATCAGATCATGGGTCGGCCCAATAAGAGTGATCACGAAACAGATCAGCGCCACGAGGCCAATATTTTCCGGTGGATTGCTAAAGGCCAGGATGATCAGCAGCAAAGCGATCACGGATTGGCACACGATCAGCCAGGATCGGCGTCCCCCGATGCGCAGAAATGGTACGTTTCGAGCGCGGCCAAACATGGGCGCCCAGAGATATTTGAACGAGTAACCCAGAGAGACCAGCGCGAGCACACCGATCGTGTTTGTGTCGACGCCTTCCTGAGTGAGCCAGGCCGACAAGACACCAACCACCGCGCCATATGGTATGCTGGCAGCAAATGACAGGATGAGCATAGCCGCCATGCGGCGAT
The DNA here is from genome assembly GCF_002366485.1 of Hyphomonas sp. UBA3195. Classification (NCBI taxonomy): domain Bacteria; kingdom Pseudomonadati; phylum Pseudomonadota; class Alphaproteobacteria; order Hyphomonadales; family Hyphomonadaceae; genus Hyphomonas; species Hyphomonas sp. UBA3195. The sequence goes on along the minus strand of NZ_DEXB01000043.1, from coordinate 7,860 downwards.
CCTTCAGGGCCTTCAGCGCGCGGACCGCGCGCGATGGCTCGCGAACTTCAGGAGGCGTTGGCGCTGAGGTGTCGCTCATGCAGCGCCTTCGTGCCGGACCGGCGCGCTCGTCCAGTGCAGCGCAAGGCGACGGAGTGCCTCGGCATCCAGAGGCTTGGCAGCCACGCCGTTTGCGCCAGCCGCGCGCGCCTGTCGCTCGATGTTCGGATTCATTTCCGCAGAGACAGCCAGCATCGGAACGTCCGACCCGTTGTCGCGAATGCGGCGCATGGCTTCAAAGCCATCCATGACTGGCATGCGCAAATCCATCAGGATGAGGGCGATGTTCATTTGCGTTGCAGTCTCCACAGCTTCGCTTCCGGTGGAGGCTACAGTGACGGTAAAACCGGCCGATTCCAAGGCGCGTCGTGCGATCAGTGCATTTACCGGATTGTCATCGGCAATCAGCACATGCCCTGCCCCTGTCTTCTGCTCCGGCTCGTCTATCGCCTGCTCACCTGATTGGACGACATAGACACGTTCTGCAATCGAGGATGCGCGCAGCGGTCGTACCAGCCAGCCTGCACAGCCCAGACTCCGAAACCGCTCGATCGCGCCACGGTCTTCGGGACGCAGGACCACCAGGGTTGGACGCTGGCAGGCAAATTCTCTGACGAGCTTTTCGCGTAAATCAGCGCCAATCAACAATATATCGACGTGACCGGGCACACGCCCCGCGACTGGGTCGATCAAAAAAGGCCTGGCCTCGGACCCGGAAAGCGCAGACGCGGCTGCAAGCGTGGTGGCGGCCGGGAGACCGACGAGGCCAACGGTCATATCGAGTTGCGGCAGGTCATGCGTGGACGGCATGTCTGCACGTGCCAGGGGCAGGAATATCTTGAAGGCGGTGCCCAGGCCGGGAGCACCATCAATGTCTACCCGTCCACCCAGCAGCTCCGTCAGCCGCTTGACGATGGCAAGGCCAAGCCCGACTCCGCCATCATTGAAAGCATCCTGCGTGGCCGATTGTTTGAACGCGCTGAACAATTGGACGCGATCCGCTTCAGCTATGCCGGGACCGGTGTCGATGACACGGAATTCGAGCCCATCCGTTCGAGCCGCGATATCCAGCAAGACCGAACCCTGGCGCGTGAACTTGAGGGCGTTGCCCACCAGGTTGAACAAGATCTGTCGTATACGACCTGCATCGCCGGAATAGGTCGGCATCGGCAAAGGCTGCGCGCGAACAGCAAGGTCGAGCCCTGCCGCATGCGCACGCGGGCTGAGCAATTCGATCACTTCACGGCCCAGACGCACCGGGCAAAAATTTTCGACTTCCAGTTCCACTGCAGACGCATCGAGCCGGGCATAATCCAGCACATTATTAAGCAAATCGAGCAGGCGCCCGCCGCTCATCTTGATCGCCTCGGCATATTCGCGCTGCGCTGGGGCCAGTTCGGTCTCAAGCAACAGGGAAACTGTGCCGAGAATACCGTTCAGGGGCGTGCGAATTTCATGACTCGCCGTTGCCAGGAAGGTGTCTTCCGGCTTGGCGGGATTTGCGGGAGGCTTTTGTGAGTCTGTCATCGGGCAGCAGACTTATCGCAAAGCCTTTAGCATTCATTTAACCGACCATGCTCCCGGCTGCAGCGCCGCGCGCCGCAGATACGGCTGGCTCGGGCATGCCCGGCGGACGATGCCGATAGGATAGTGCCTCAGCGACATGAAGCCGCCGCACGCCGTCACAACCCTCAAGATCTGCAATGGTGCGTGCCACTTTGAGCACCCGGCTGTAGCCCCGCGCGGTCAGTTGCAGCCGCGAAGCGGCATCCGCCAGCAAAGCGGCACCAGCCTCATCAGGCGCTGCCGACTTTTCCAGTTCGGAAAGAGGCGTGTCGGCGTTAACCGATCGGATCGTGTCACTTGCCATATGCCCCAGCCGCTCTGTCTGGATGTCACGCGCCCGGGCGACGCGCGCGCGAACTTCTTCAGAGCCTTCCGAGGGCGGCGGCAGCGCAAGATCAACGGCGGTAACTGGTGGCGTGTCGTAGTAGAGATCGATCCGGTCCAGGAACGGACCGGACAAGCGGGCCTGATATTGCTGTGCACAGCGGGGACCCCGCCGACAGGCGGCTGCGCCGGGTCCTCCCCCACACCGGCATGGATTCATGGCAGCGATCAGCTGAAACCGCGCCGGATACCGCACATGCCGGTTGGCCCGCGCCACCACGGCTTCGCCCGCCTCAAGCGGCTGTCGCAAACTGTCGAGCACCGTTGCGGGGAATTCCGGCAATTCATCAAGAAAAAGCACGCCATGATGCGCGAGCGAGACTTCACCGGGCTTGGCCTTGATTCCGCCCCCGACCAAAGCAGCCATGGAGGCCGAATGGTGCGGCGCGCGAAAGGGTCGTCTCCGCGAGAGGCGTCCGCGCTCCAACAGGCCCGCAATCGACTGAATTTGCGAAACTTCCAGCAATTCCCGCGCAGATAATGGCGGCAATATGCCAGCCAATCTTTGGGCCAGCATGGACTTCCCCGACCCAGGCGGGCCGCAAAAAAGGAGATTGTGCCCCCCGGCGGCTGCAATTTCGAGTGCGCGCTTGGCACCTTCCTGACCTTTCACATCGCGCAGATCCGGCCCGGCGGGCGGGGTTGCCAGTTCGCCCGGCTGCGGAGGGCTGATAACAGCGCGGCCAGTAAAGTGATTGATCAGGGCAATCAGGCCTGTTGCGCCAATAACACTGCCGCCTGCCCAGGCTGCTTCAGCGCCGCAAATCTGTGGGCAGATGAGTTGTAAATCCATGCCTTCAGCGGCCATGGCGGCTGGCAGGACCCCGAGCGTTTCGCCCAGCGCGCCATCAAGCGAAAGTTCTCCAATGGCCGCGTAGGCCTCCAACTGGTCTGGTGGGATCACGCCCATCATGGCGAGCAGGGCAAGCGCGATGGCGAGATCATAATGGCTGCCTTCCTTGGGAAGATCAGCGGGGGCGAGGTTCACGATGACCCGTTTCGGCGGGAGTGCGAGCCCAAGGGAGGCAAAAGCGGCCCGGACACGTTCACGGCTCTCGCCAACCGCCTTGTCCGGCAAGCCGACAATATGAAACGCTGGCTGGCCGCCGGTCATCTGGACCTGCACATCCACGGGCTGGGCGTCTACGCCCTCAAATGCAAACGTCGTAACCCTGCAAACCATCTCCAACCCCTGTCAGCATGGGGCAAATGGTTAACAGAATATTGCGAACAAATAAAGAACGAAATTCCGAAAAGTTGAACCTGCTTTGTATCAGGCGTCGAGCATGACCGCGCTAAGCGCTTCATCCAACACTTCCAGACCGGCGCCCTTACGCACGGCTTTCTCAGAGAGTGTTCGCCGCCAGCGGCGCGCGCCGGGCTGTCCGTTGAACAGGCCCAGCATATGACGGGTCATCGCATGCAACCCGACGCCCTCTTCCAGACGCGCTGCCATATAAGGCCGGTACGCGTCGAGGGCTACCTCTGGTGAGACAGGCTCGCCGACCCCGAACAATGCGGAATCCACCGCGCCCAGCAGGGCTGGGGATTGATAAGCGGCACGCCCCAGCATGACGCCATCAAAAGTATCGAGGTGGTCGCGGCAAGCCTCGATTGTGGTGATGCCGCCATTCAGGATAATGGTCAGGTCAGGCCGCACGGCCTTCAGGCGCGCCACAAGGTCATAATCAAGCGGCGGAATATCGCGGTTCTCCTTCGGGCTCAGGCCTTTAAGCCAAGCCTTGCGCGCGTGAACGGTGAAAACCTCGCAACCTGCTGCGCTGACTTTCTCGACAAAATCAAACAGAGTTTCTTCCGCTGGCAAATCATCAATGGCGATGCGGCACTTTACCGTGACCGGGATGGACACGCGGGCTTTCATGGCGTCAACGCAGGCGGCTACTTCGTCCGGCCGCGCCATCAGGCAAGCTCCGAACGCGCCTGATTGAACTCGGTCGGACGGGCAGCCGCAATTGATATTTACCTCGTCATAGCCGAACTGCTCGGCAATGGCGGCCGCTTCGGCGAGCTTTGCCGGCTCGTTGCCACCCAGTTGCAGGACGACGGGATGCTCAGCTTCGGAGAAGCCAATCAAGCGGCCGCGGTCTCCATGGATGACGGCATCAGCCGTCACCATTTCAGACCAGAGCAGCGCATGTTTCGACAGGCTCCGATGGAACATGCGGCAGTGCCGGTCCGTCCAGTCCATCATGGGCGCGATCGAAAACTTGTAGGAAAGGCTGGATGGCATAGTCAATGTCAGGTCCGGAAGTGCATATACGGGCTCATTCCGACTTCTAGCGGAAACAAGCGGTGTGTGTATATTCTTGGCTGTAATTGGATCATTTCCCGCGCTGATCCGGTATATCACTTGCAGCCTGACTGATATGATCCAACTCGACATTCCCTCATCTCAGACCCGCACGCCGGAGCAGCCGAGCATCTCGGCGTATATTCTGGATCATTCGGAGGTACAGACGCAGTCATCGGTCCTCACCAATACCGAGTACGCGCGCCTTGGAAAGTTGTTCGATCCAGACATACGTCTTGATCTGGAACGCTCATTCGCAGCTGTGCGAACCGGCCTTTCAAATCATCTCGGCCAAGCGAAGGCGGATATAGTTCTCGAACATGATACGCTCGGGGCGCCTTCCCTGCGAAATATGCGGGAACTGTATCTGTCGATTTCTCGCACCGGGGGCTGGTCTGCCTTCGCCACCTCTCATGACAAAGCGGTCGGAATTGATATCGAAAAGGTTCGCGACATCGATTGGCGACAGATGCTGCCGATGATGTGTTCGGCTTCGGAGCGAAAGATATTCAGCGGTATCGCTAACGACGATCTCCTCCCATTCTACAGGCTGTGGACGATCAAGGAGGCCATCATGAAAGCCGCCGGTCAGGGATTCCGCATGGGGGCACCGACGATCAACCTATCCGCAAGCCTCATCCTTGGTGAGACTTCCCAGGGACAAGTATCGCATACGGATCGAATATTCGACATTTCGTGCTTCCTGCACGGAGACATTGTCACTTGCGTCGCGAGCGAGTGCGCCTAGCCTTTGTCCACCAGCCCAAGGCTGTAGGGACCGACTTCGTAAACACGCAGGCCATCCCGCCACAGGCTTCCTCGTGCAGTGACCAACCAGCCCTTGTCGCGTTTCTCTATGGAAACAATCTCCATCACGGTAACGACTTCTTTCTTGTCGGGCGTCACCTGTCCGCGATAGCTCCATTTGAACGGTGCGCCGGTCGCAATGGTTTCAAAGTGCGGGTCGCTCATGCCCTCATCCAGTCCCTTGAGCAGAATGGCGCGCGCCAGCAATTGTGCGAGCGCATCAAGGCCGAGCGACCCCGGCTGGACCGGATCCTGATAGAAGTGCGCCTTGAAGTACCACGCATTCGGATCAACTGCTTGGCGGCCCCGGATCAGACCAAGCCCGGCCTCTCCGCCGGTCGGGTTGAAATAGTCGACCGCGTCCAGCATGCGCATCTTGCCGCCTGCAAGGCGCTTTTCAATCATGCGCGTCTTCACTTTTTCGCCCGGCAGGTCGAACGCAGCAGAGAAATGCGGCTTGGCCGACAGGCCGGCCTGGCGCACGAGCGCGGCAGCTGGAAAGAATCCGAACTGGGTCGTCAGGTCCAGGACAGGTTCGCCTGAGGCTAGCGTGACCACAACGCGGAAGGTCACAATGGTCATCGGTCCGACACGGGAGAAGGCCGTCAACTCGCTCTCAACGACCATAGTCCCATCATCTGGGCTGAGCTCGCGATGCAGGACTCCATCGCCTTCGAGATTTCGGAATTTCAGATTACCGGACAAGGCAAAACCGCAATGGCTGGCGAGCCACCCACACGGCTGCAGCGCGATCTCCGACAGGACGGCGAAGGGCATGGCCCCATTCCTGTTGTCCTCGAAATACCAAGCATCCGTAGGAATGTCGTATTCGGCGCGGACCTTTGCGCCAACTTCCTGCACGCCTGGCCGTGTGGACACGTCGATGACCCGCGTCATCATGTGATATGGCTCTTGCGGCAAACGGGGCACGATGCCTTCGGTATCGAACCGGTCATACATTTCGCCAAAAGCCGCCGACGGCGCGCCATTGGCGCAATCGAGCAATGCGGCGTGGTCGCCCCGACTCTCGCCCATCGGGCCCGTCCGGATCGGCGTGTCGGCGATCCGCGGCGCGGGCCAGTCGCGGCGCAGGCGCAGGCCGAAGCGCGGACAGTAGAACACCTTCTTGCCGTCACTGCTTGCCAGAAGGGACGCGTAAATTTCCGGGGCTTCTCCATCAATGATCTCATCGATGAAGACCTCATATGTCACGTCGTGGTCCGTATCCGGAATGACCTGCCCCCGGCAGACGAATTGCGCCATATGGCCCGGCATCGGTTCGAAGACATACCCGTCACGTTCGGTCAGCAGGCCCGCGGCCGCTGCGTAGAATTCCAGTGCTTGCACGGCGGCCTCAGCCATCAGCGTGCCGGGCATGCAGGGATCGTTGTGGAAATGACCCTCATAGAACCAGGCATCGACGGGTACATGCGCGCGGGCTTTCAAATATCCCCTGCCCCACGGCCCGCCATGGGGGTCAAAGGCTTCGACATCATCGAAGAGAGCCAGCCTGTCGTCCGGCAGACGGATCGGACGTGACTGCGCGGCCGCCAGTTCGAACCCGTCGCCAAAGCATGCCCAGGCATTACCGACACGGTAAGCGTCCAGATCCTTGGCACTGAAAGCTCGCTTCCGGCTCGCGCCCTCGGCGGCAAATGGCGCGGGGTCTGCGGTAGGCGGTGAATCCTTGGCGGGATCCCACATGACGCCCTTTCCGGAGGCAAGTTCCTCATCGCTGAAGAAGCCGGCCTGACCGTTTCGCACGGAGAAGACGCGGCGGTCGCCCGCCATACAATCATACTGGAAGAAAAACATGCGGACACCGGCGAGTGTCGCCTGCCCGGTGATCTCGATCTGGAAGTGTAGCGTCTCACCGGGCTCTGGCAGGCCGCCCTCATGGAATGTGATTTCGCACCCCAGAAGGCGATAGACCCGGTCATCCTGGTTCTTGAAGTCCGCCCCCATCCAGCCAATCAAGGTCAGGTCAGCTTGCCCGCTTTCGATCAGCGGACCGGGCCGGATCCGGCCATCATGGATGAACCATTGATCCGGCTTCAAATCGGTTTCGGTCCAGATGATGCCGGTACTCTCGACTCCGGCCTCTGCATCGATTCCGGTGATCCGGTCGACGAGCAGCAAAGGGGGCGCTGGCAGGCGCACCTGACGAGCATATTGGTCCTGCGGTTTGAATGCGGCACCGAAGAAGTCAGACATCTTCTCACGCGTGGATTTCTCGATCTCGGGATAGTTCCAGTGCGGTCCTGCGGGTGATCGCGGCAGAAGTGGCTCTGTTCCAGCAGTCACCTTGCGCGGCGCGGGCAGCGGTCGGTCTGCCGGCGGCGCGGGGAATGGCACCTGCGTGGTGCTGACTTTTAAATCGCATGGCGCAGGATAGTTCACGGCGGCCAAAATCGGCGCAACCGGCATCCGGCTTGTTGGGATTAGGGCCGGAACAATAGGCTTGGCGTAAGGGACATCGCGTGTCAGCGCCCAGGGCGCAGGCCGCACGGTCCTGTTGCGTCGCGCGGCGTCGAGCGCGTCTGCGACGGGCTTCATCTTGGGAGCGCGCCCGTCCGCGAACAGGAAGGCGGCGAGGTCGGCGACCTGTCCCAAGTCCGCTGTTTCAATGCGGTCGGTGGCGACCGCATTGTAGTCCTTGCCTTCAAGAATATTGCCAAGTGCTGCGGTCAGCGTGTCGCGCGGGCCAAGCTCCACAAAGGTGCGCACGCCATCTTTCCATGCCTGTTCGACCG